>NZ_CP099960.1:2100000-2336058 GCF_024137865.1 Moraxella sp. FZFQ2102 | reverse complement strand
CCAGAATTTACTATGATTGAGTTTTATCAAGCGTATGCTGATTACAAAGACTTGATGGCATTGACCGAAAATATGCTTGAAAAACTTGCCATCGATATTCTTGGCACGACCGACGTACCGTATCAAGGCGAAGTATTTAGCTTCAAAGGTCCTTTTAAGAAAATCTCAATGTTCGATGCCATTCTTGAGCATAACCCAAGCTTTACGCCTGACAATGTCAATGACCGTGAGTTTTTGGCAAAATTTGTCAAAGAAGAGCTAAAAGAAGAAGTTAAGCCAGGCTTTGGCTTGGGTAAATTACAGACCATCGTCTTTGAAGAAACAGTCGAATCAAAGCTGCGTCAGCCGACATTCATCACTGAATATCCTGCTGAGACATCGCCACTGGCACGCCGTAATGATCACAATCCGCACATCACGGATCGTTTTGAGTTCTTTATCGGTGGCCGTGAGCTTGCCAATGGCTTTAGTGAGCTTAATGACCCAATCGACCAAGCCGAACGCTTCCAAGCACAGGTCGCCGAAAAAGACGCTGGCGATGATGAAGCGATGCATTATGATGCTGACTTTATCGAAGCACTGGAGTATGGCTTGCCACCGACAGCAGGTGAGGGCATCGGTATTGACCGCTTGGTGATGCTATTTGCTGATGCGCCAAGCATTCGTGATGTGATTTTGTTCCCGCATATGCGTCAAAAATAAACTCTACTTTCCCAAGCTTTGGCGTCTGCTGTGATCGATATACAGACGCCAAATTTACCAATTGCGCTTGCTAGATTCTTGCTAGATTATAAAGAAGGGCTGTATGGGTAGTTTTATCTTTCTTGAGATTTTTGCGATCGTTTGTATCGTGTCCATCACCACAACTTTATTTAACAAGCGCATTTTGGGCTTACCCCAAGCCATTGGCGTGCCGATTGTTTCAGCCGTATTGGTATTTATTCTACAATGGCTTGCCACCTTACTGAACGGCAATCAGTTCATCAATATCAACATCACCGCCATCGAAGAAACCGTTCGCAACATCAAGTTTTACGATTTTTTGATCAATGGCGTGATTTGTTTTATTCTGACTTCATCTGCTCTTAAATTCCAAATCTCTGACCTTAAGCATTACTGGAAACAAATTGGCATTTTGGCAAGTATCGCCTTGCTGCTATGTGCGATCGTCTTTGGGGTGATGCTGTACGGTTATCAAGCACTGACAGGTCATGCTGTACCTTTGATCATGCTACTGCTGCTTGGCTCGGCATTGGGTGCAACCGATCCGATTGGTGTTAAAGGCGTTTTAAGCTCTATTAAAGCACCGCGACATCTGATAGTGAAATTAGAAGGCGAGTCGCTGTTCAATGATGCGATGTGTATCGCGATTTTTATGACGATTTTGCGTGTCATCCAAGGCGGCGAGTTTCATCTGTTTGGCGTCATCGAACATCTATTGTACGAAGTGGCAGTGGCGGTGATTATCGGTGTGGTCTTTGGGCGCAGTGCTTTGTACTTGCTCAAGGGCAAAAACGAGATGGAGTCGCTGATCTTGATCACGGCATTACTTGCGGCAGGCTCTTATCTCGTGGCACTGTATGCTGAAGCATCTGCGCCGATCGCTTGTGTAGTGGCAGGTTTGATCGTTGGTAATCGCTGGCAACAAATCATTAGCCAAACCGACATCGAAGACATCAATCATTTTTGGCATACTATCGAAGGCATTATTAATTCTTTCTTATTTACCTTAATTGGGCTTGAGCTGTTTATTTTGGACTTAAGCACCAGTATTGTCATCGGTGGTGTGGTGGCATTCGTGCTGCTGCATTGCGCGCGATTTATTGCTAACTTCGTCTCTTTTGCTTTTTTTCCATCGGTGCGAAAGAACGCTTATAATGGCAGTTTGCTGATTTTATCATGGGGCGGTGTGCGTGGCGGTATTTCACTTGCGCTGATTTTGGCGGTGGCGAACATTCCTGCGATTCGTGAGTATAACAATGTCTTGATCGGTTATACTTTCATTGTTGTACTGCTGTCTGGTGTGGTCAGCGGGCTTGGCTTGCCTGCGGTGATCAATGCCTTTTATCACAATCCTAATGAGCCGAAAACAGGCTTTATGGGCTTTTATCAACGGCTGATCAATCGACTCAACCGCACAGGGCAAAAATATGTCATCACCGAAGATGCCAAAGGCAATCAGCTGATCTGTGATTATGATTCTGCAACCAATTTTAGCAATCCAAGTACCCCTAATCGTTTTTAGATTATTGACTTTTACTAAATTATGACTGAGCAATATCAAGTTCTAGCAAGAAAATATCGACCCAAAAACTTCAGCGAGCTTTTGGGTCAAACCCATGTCTCAAGCGCGCTTGCCAATGCCATCGATACGGGCAGATTGCACCATGCTTATCTGTTCACAGGGACGCGCGGCGTGGGCAAGACGACGATTGCGCGCATTCTTGCTAAATGTCTCAATTGCGAAACAGGCATCACAAGCACGCCATGTGGGGTGTGTGACACTTGCCAATCGATTGATGCAGGGCGATTTTTGGACTTGATTGAGATTGATGCAGCCAGCCGCACCAAGGTCGAAGATACGCGCGATTTACTTGAAAATGTCCCCTATGCGCCTGTGCAAGGTCGCTACAAGGTCTATCTGATTGACGAAGTGCATATGCTTTCGACGCATTCGTTCAACGCGCTTTTAAAGACCTTGGAAGAGCCGCCTGAGCATGTCAAATTCTTATTTGCCACCACCGATCCACAAAAGCTGCCGATTACCATCATTTCACGCTGCTTGCAGTTTGTGCTGCGTCCGATGCCACAAGCATTGCTTGCTGAGCATTTGAGCAAGGTCTTATCGGCGGAATCGATTGCATTTACCGAGCCTGCGATTTGGCAGCTTGCCAATGCCGCCAAAGGATCGGTGCGTGATGCGCTGTCACTGACCGATCAGGCGATTGCCTTTGGTGGTGGGAAAATCAGCGATGAGACAGTCGGTGAGATGCTTGGACTGGTAAATAGCACCGATGTCTATGCGCTGATTGGGGCGGTTTGCGCCGATGATCGGGCGGCGGTCGCTGAGCAAATCGCTACCATGCGCGCCAAAATGGTCGATGCGGCAGCGGTATTTGATGAGCTGATTGACAGCATTCATCAGATGGCAATGCTGCAGGTGCTACCACAGACACCACTTGATATGAATGATGTGGATGCCGAGCGACTAAAAGCATTGGCAAGCCAAATCAGCGGCGATGTGCTGCAGCTGTATTATGAGATTTTGATCAAAAGCCGTGATGGGATCCGCTTAGCCAGTACACCGATGCAGGCACTGGAGATGGCGATTTTGCGCTTATTGGCATTTCGTCCTTTGTCGCACGATGAAGTGGTAATGCCAAATAAAGCAAGTACACCAAGTGAAATCAGCACACCAAGTCATATTGATACACTGGATTCGCATACTGATACCGTGCCAAATCATGATGATGTCAATCTGCAAACAGCAATCGAAACAGAGGTCTCTGAAACTGCGCCATCAGAGACCAATACAGCCGCGCAAGTACCACCAATAGATGATAGTCACGCACAGCCGATGTACGCTACCATGGATGGCGATGATGTGGAAAATTTACCAGAAGATGCGCAATCACACATTACCGAGCCATCTGCCGATAATTTGCACAATGTCAATGAAGTAGCAAGCAGTGATATTGAAGGGGGTGGAAGTGATATAGATTTGCCCGAATCATCTGATAATGACATTGCGCATACAGATACTTTACAAAATACTGACATCACGGATGCAGGAACTCAAGCTGAGAACTTACAAACCATCAACAGTGCAGATAGCGAAGAAGCGATAAATCAGCTAAATGCCGAACCATCGTTGAGTGTGCAGCGCATCGTGGATGATGCCAATCCACAAGATCAATCGACTGATGATAGCGCACCAAGTGATAATCACAGCATTGATGATAATCTTGACAACCAAAGCCAAGCCATCACCCAATGCGATCACAATACACCACTGCCAAGTGTCGCCATGACGCGCAATCAGTTGGCGGAGCGCCTATTACCAAATGCGGTGGAGCTGACTGGCGATTGGACAGCTGAGAAGTGGGATTATTGGCTGTATCTGGTGCGTGATCGCGAGATTTTTAATCCTGATGAGTTGGCGCTGCTGAGCCAAAGTGTGATGACAGGACAGATCGATGGTGACAGCCAGCTGATCGTATCTGTGGATTCGCCACAAGCTGAGATCAGCTTTGAGAGTGCTAAGCGTAAATTTGCCGAGCATTTTCATGAAATTACGCTGTCAGATAAGATGAATGTCGATGAATCAGTGAGTGCATTAATCCCGATTCAGCGTCAAGCCGACCGCCAAGCGCAGCTTAGCATCGATGCACAAACACAGCTGCTGCACAGTCCTGTGATTGATTATCTGTGGCAAGCAGGGTTCATCAGCCCAGATGCCAATGTACTGATGAATTCGAAATTAAACCTAGATGAATAGGGCGAAAAAATGACTGATCAGTGTACAAAATTTGTACACATCAAAAGAGTACAGTCATACACTAATATTAAGAAATATTACAACAATATCACCCAATCTTGCTAGAGTGCAAATGGATTTATACGCAACTATTGCAAAAAGGATTTTTTAGTAGAATATGCAAATTTTTGATTGACAAAATAGTGATTTAGTGATAAAAAGTATTTCTAAATAGGCTATTTAGGATGGCACAGACAAGAAAAGGGCGCTTTAGGATAATAAAAAAATACTGACCGAAAAGTCATTTTTTAGTTGTCAAAAAGTCAGTTTGTCCGTTATAATAGCTTCCTTTTTCGCATGATTGTGCTGAAAAATTAACACATTCTTATAATCTTTACTTTACAATTAAAGGGTTTGAGTTTATACTAACTATCTCAAATAAGCAACGAACTCAAGGTGATCATTATGTTAGACAATCTTCGTAGTATGGCAGTATTTGCCAGTGTTGTTCGTCACGGTTCATTCAGTGGCGCTGCCAAGGAACTGGGTATTACCACCAGCGCGGTCAGCCAACAAATCCGCTCTCTAGAGACAGATCTAGGCGTATCGCTACTGCATCGCTCTACGCGCAAGCTGAGCCTATCTGAAGCTGGTGAAAGCCTGTACAACGCTGCTGTACAAATGGTGAAAGCCGCTGAGCAAGGTCGTGACAGCGTCATTCAGCTAAAAGACGAGATCTCAGGCAGCCTACGCATCGCCACCACCCCTGAGCTTGCCAAAAACTACCTACTACCAGCATTGTCTTCATGGCTTGCTGAGCATGACAACCTAAGCCTAAACCTAATCTCACGCGACAACGCTGACATGATCGAAGATCGCATTGATCTTGCGCTTGTGCTATCAGAAGGCAACCAAGGCACTGCATTGGCATCAGTTAAGCAAGTACTGGTCGCAGCACCAAGCTACTTGGCAGGTCGTGACGCCATCGATGCACCAAAACAACTGAGCACGCACGATGTCGTACTGTGCAGCGAAAAATCTACTGAAAACCTAGAATTCCGCAAAAATGGCGAAAAAACCAATGTTCGCATCAGCGCGCGCCTATACAGCAACAATGCTAATATCGCATTGAACCTAGCTTGTGAAGGCTACGGCATCCTAAAAACCAATGAAGTGATGGCAAAAGATCTGATCGCTGCTGGTAAATTGGTCGTGGTACTACCTGAGTACGACCTACCTGCATTGACCATTAGTGCAGTAACTGCATCAAAAGAGCAAACCCCAGTAAAAGCTCAAAAATGCCTAGAAGTACTAGAAGCACACTTCAAAAAATAAGTGTTGGTTTGATTAAAAAGACCTTGTAATTATACAAGGTCTTTTTTTATTGGCTTGGGTTTGGATGTTTATCTTTCAAAAGCTATTTTATCGTAATGGATGAGTTTGATACCTTTTAATGAATTATAAGAAAATCACCGCCAATAATGACGGTGATGGTGGAGAATTTTTTTTAAAATAGCCTGCCAACTTTGAAATAATACTTGCGTCAAACTCACTTATAGCACTGCTTGTACAACTTTGTTCGCTTTCCTTGTCTTATTTCAAATTTGTTTGACTATTCTTATACACGAAATTGTGGCAGTAGTGCAGGAATACCAGGGAACATACCGACAGCCGCCATCACAGCGCACAGCACTACGAAGCTGACTAGTGGAATAATGACACGACCACTTAATCCCAAATCAACGCTGCGCGCCTTATCGCCGATCAATCCCAAGTTATCAAGCAGCATGGTCAATGACCAGCCGAACACAGGATTGACCAAAGCAGATGCAAAGACGACAATCGCCGCTGATTGTGTGGTTTTGCCCTTGCGCGTCATCTCCATGCCTGCTTCAAGTAGCGGTACAAATACCGCCACAATCAGCGCCACCGACAAGACAGGCTGCCAAATTGCCAAATCCATCGGATAACCCCAAATACTGGCAATGATACAAAACAGCGCGGTCAAAATCGCACCAGCAGGAATCGGACGCTTGGCGATCGCCGCAGGGACGATGTAAGTCCCCCATGATGATGCAAAGTTTGCACCGCCTAATAGCGAGCCGACCGCTTGGCGTGTCGAGCAGCTGATCATGGTATCGTCGATGTTCATGTGTGTGCGCTCAGAGCGGGGCGGATAGCTGATTTTTTGGAATACTTGATGTCCCAGAAAATCAGGCGACCACATTGCCACTGCCAAGACTGCAAAAGGAAACACTACCACAAAGCTTTTAAGATCAGGCAATCCTAATGTCCAGCCCGTGTCTTCACCCCACCAATAAGCAGGATTAAGCGGCGGCAAACCGGGTGCGGTCTTAAATTCAAACGGCGCACCAAATACAAAGGCAATGATACCTGCAAGCGCACAGCCAATTGGCACGGCAAGCCAGCGTTTTTGCCAATGTTCAAGCAGGGCATACATCACAATCGTCGCAAGAATAATGATAAAAGACAAATGTGGCAGTCCGATATTTTCCGCCCAAGCCATCATATTTTTGACCTGTGCAATCAAGCCAACAAAGCCTAAATACAAAAGCAAGCCACCTGCCACGCCATTACTGGTCAAGCGCGCAAGCAGTGAACCGCCTTTAAACACACCCAATAAAATCCCAAACACACCAATCAGCAGACCAAATGCCAACGGATGACCGCCTGCCGCGACCACAAGCGGAATCAAGGGAATTAGCGGACCATGCGTACCAGGCAAGTTCGCCGTTGGCAATAAAAATCCTGACAGCAGCAGCACAAAAAATGCCGAAATCAGCAGCTCATAACGCACATTTTCTAGTACAAAAGCATCACCTAAACCCAATGGTGCGGCAAACGCCGCCGCCATCGCGCCAACCATGACGATCTTGCCAATCGTACCTGCCATCGCAGGAATGGCGTCTTCAAACTCGAAACGATAATCACGGAAAGGCAGATTGATCCGCCAGCGTTTGGGCTGCATGATTTGCAATTCATGCTTCAGATAGTCATCGCGCGACTCAAAGGCGCTGCTTGGCTTGTGCAGCTCGCGATAGCTTTTGGCGGTCTGTGCTTGATCGATACTTTCAGAATTACTCACAAAAACTTCCTTATAATCGGTGAAATTCATCCGTCATCACCACATCAGCTCAATGACGGGGTAAATTTATCAGCGACAACATTATAACTTGCAAATTTATGTCTGTCATGTATTATTTTATAAATAGTGATTATAAAATAAGAAATTATGATAAATATGCAAAATTTGGCTGATTATGCAGATAATTTATGAATAATTGGCAAAATTTATACAATTTGTACATACTAATTGTAGAATTGATGGGGCTGAAAAATGGTCAAAAAAGTCCTTGTCATCGCTTATCTTCACAGGTTTTTGTGCTAAAATAAGCTTAAATTTTCTTTGGAAGTCATTATGAGTCAGCCCACTTATCCTTGCCCGCGCTGCCAAGCACCGACGACTTGGACGGATAATCCGCATAAGCCATTTTGTTCCAAGCGGTGCAAGCTGATTGACCTTGGCGCATGGGCATCAGAAGAATATAAAATCGCCGCCGAAAATGAACCGTTCAGCGGTGAATTATCGAATAACTATTAAGTAAAAATTTACAATATAAGGAATTAATCATGAGCCATATCATGCCAACTTATGCCCGTCAGCCGATCAGCTTTGTGCGTGGTGAAGGTGCGTATCTCTACACTGCTGATGGCACAGCTTATTTGGATGCGCTAACTGGCATCGCCGTCTGCGGTCTTGGGCATTGTCATCCTGCCATCACTGCTGCCATCACTGAGCAAGCAGGGCAAATCGTCCACACAAGCAATCTATACACCATCGATTGGCAAGAAAAAGCTGCCGATGTGCTGTGCGCAGCTGCTGGCATGGAGCAAGTTTTCTTTGCTAACTCTGGCGCTGAAGCCAATGAATGCGCTCTAAAATTGGCGCGTCTGTATGCACATAACCAAGGTAAGGCACGCCCAAAAGTGGTGGTGATGGAAAATTCATTCCACGGTCGCACGCTGCTGAGCGTCTCAGCCACTGCCAATCCTAAGGCGCGCGCAGGCTTTTACACCCTAGATGATGACTTTGTGCGCGTGCCATTTGGCGATGCCGATGCGGTCGCAGCACTAAGTGGTGATGCGGATATCTGTGCGGTGCTGGTCGAGCCAATCCAAGGTGAAGGTGGTCTTCATACACCACCTGATGATTATTTAGAAAAACTTGCTAAAATCTGCAATGATAACGGCTGGCTGTTGATGCTGGACGAAGTGCAAACGGGCAACGGACGCACGGGCAAATATTTTGCTTATCAATATAGCAGTATCAAGCCTGATGTGCTGACCACTGCTAAGGGGCTTGGCAATGGCTTTCCGATTGGCGCGTGTATGGTCAGTGCTAAGGCGGTGGGGCTGTTTGGCGCAGGCAGTCATGGCTCAACCTATGGCGGCACAGCGCTGGGCAGCCGCGTGGTCTGCGCTGTCTATGAGCAGCTGACTGCCGATGTGATGAACAACACCACCACGCAAGGTGACAAAATCCGCCAAGCGATACTGGATAAGTTTGCCGATAAAGGTGTCAGCGCGCGTGGTCGTGGCATGATGATTGGCTTTGCGATGCCTGACGGTGTTGATCTGTCAAAAGCAGTCGATATCGCGCGCGATCAGCACCACCTAATCATCAATGTCACCGGCGGCAATGTCATTCGTCTGCTGCCTGCACTGAATCTGAGCGATGATGATGCCATGCTTTTGATCAGTAAATTGTGCGATTTATTCAATGACTTACTATAAAGCAATAAGCATTAACTAAGCTTATGAATACCAGTGCACCCCTTGATAATTCTGCCGATAGCCAAACAGCTTACACAGGCTTGGTTGATACTCTTACCGATGGCACTGTGCCTGCTGTCCTATTCAATGATGGCAAGGCAACAGCGCGCATCACTTACCAACAGCAGCAGCGTATCACGCGATTGTGCATCCGCTGCGCACTGCTACTGATGCAATATGGCGGCGAGTCGGCTGTTGTGGTTGATCTGACTAAGCGGCTTGGCGTCGCGCTAGGTGTCGATGGGGTGGAGTGTGGTCTATCGTTCAATGCCGTGACTTTGACGACGCTGTATCAAGGCCGCTGCATCACCACTGTGCGAAATACCGTGCATCAAGGCATCAATGTCAGCATTTTGGTCAATATTCAGCAGGTGGTTCTGCAAGCTGAGCAGAAAAAGGGTGCGCAGTTAAGCATTCTAAGCAGTGATGAGCAGGATAAGCTGATCGCCGATACCGATACTGCCTTGGATAACATGGGGCGATTTGCCTATCCGAATAATGTGATGTCGCTGTTTGTCGGCTTGTCTTGTGCGTGCTTTGCGTATTTAAATGGCGGTGATTTACCGATTGCGGCGGTGACTTTGGTCGCAGGCTTTGTGGCGATGCGCACCAAGATGTATTTATCCGCGCATCATTTCAATCCTTTTGTCGTGGTCATTATCACGGCATTTGTCGCAACCGTCCTTGGTGCGCTGACTTATTTTATGCAGCTTGGCGATAATGGCGACATCGCTGTGGCATCAAGCATTTTGCTGCTCGTACCAGGCTTTCCCATCATCAATGCGCTGTCTGACATCCTAAAGGGCTATATCAATATGGGCGTGGGGCGTTGGATGTTCGCCACGATGCTGACCTTATCGGCGTGTGTGGGCATTGTCATTGCGCTGATTTTATTACAAATTCCGCATTGGGGGCTGTGATGCTGTTTGATTTGCTCGAAAAAATCGCCTTATCGTGCATCATCACCATCGGTTGGTGCTTGATGTTCACCTTACCAAAAGCATACATCCGCCATGCGCTATTGGTGACGGCGCTCGGTGTCGGTATCAAATATGTGATGCTTGCCTTTGAGATTCATTTGGCGGTGGCGACCTTTTTTGGTGCGATGGTAGGCAGCTTTTTGGGCGTGTATTATGCCCAGCAGTGTAAGCTGCCGCCTAAGGCGCTGATCGTGCCAAGCTTAATCTGCATGATGCCAGGGATCACCGCGTATAAGGCAATGGTGAGCATGGTGCAAATTGGCTATTTTGGCTTCAGTATGGAGCTGTTTGTGCTGATGATGCGCTATTTTTTCGATGCGATTTTTGTGATTTCAGCATTGGTGCTAGGATTGTCCATTCCAGGGATTTTGTTTTATCGTCGTAAACCTATTGTTTAGAAATTTAAATATATTTTGTCCTTGCAAGGTGTATATTTAGCCTGTATAATTGGCAATTTTTATGAGTTCTTGGAGCAGTCGCATGACAGACAAACACGATGAAATGACCACTTTTAATATGCGTGTTGATAAAAATTTGGTAGAGCAATTTAAAAAAGCCGCCAAAGCCAATAACCGCACCGCAAGCCAGCTGTTGCGCGATTGCATGATTGATTATGTTAAGAAAAACCGCCAAGGCGATATGTTTAAATAAGCCATAGGCACTAAAAAGGGTGTTTGATACACCCTTTATTTATACACAAAGTCTGTGTGTGGTTAGTTTAAGTTCAAGCAAAATCATCCTAGGCGTATGCAATACATCCCCACAAATCTTGTTTAAAATCAAACAATTATAAATATCAAACCATCAAACTACTGCCACGCATCCTTAATCCAGGCACTTGGCAAGACATAGCGATACCATTTACCACCACCGCCTTTGATGGCATCGGGCGGATTGATTTCACCATGAAAAATGACGATTTTGGCATCGGTAGGTTTTTTCGGTGGTAGAAAATATGCCAAAGGAATCTTGTGCAGGCAATGATATTTAAAGCTGACACACCATGTCGGATCCCAGTATTCTAGGTGGTGATGCTCACGCAGATAATTGGATAAAAAGGCTTGCTCATGGCGCACTTCACTGCGAATTTTTTCAAAATTATTTTCAAAATATTCAAGTAAGTGCGGATAAGTATTGTAGCCTACCTTAAAGCGATATACTGAGCTATTGCCCACCATGCGCCACGGCTTTTTCCAGTCACGAATGATCATCACACTGTCATCATGTTCAGCCTGATGAGTGAAGAACGCATCGATATTGCCAATGATGACAATGTCAATGTCCAAAAACAGCGCCGTACCTTTTAGACCATATAAATCAGGCTTAAAAGTGGTGAGTTTTTTCCAACCGCGCTCAGGGATGTTGCTTGGCAGATTCAGTTCAGGAATGGGATGGCAAACCACTTCATCGCGGATACCTGTCGAATCATCGGTCAGGCACACCATGGTAAAGGGCAGGGTGATGTTACGCGCGACCATATTGTACAGGCGATTGACATATTCTGGCCCGTATTTGGTACCCCATTTCATGCAGATGATGTAGTTGGTATCAGTCATGGCATTCCTTGGTTCGTTGCTTAAGTTGGATGGCGAGCGCGTGAAGCTCATCAGGCGCAAGCAGATATGGATTGAGTGCTAGCGGTGTATGTTTAAAGCGACGATAGCCCCACATATACTGCTCGAAGTGGCGATGAATCATCTGCTCCATCGCACGATTGAGCGCACTTGTCGCGATCTCTGGATCTTTATGATACAAATCGGTATCAGTGAGCGCATCGCAGAACATCTCATAGCCATCACCGTCACTGCGCTTGACACAGCTTAAGCCAACCAAGGCGCAGCCTGTCTTGGCAGCAAGCTTGGATGCAAGCGTACTGGTCATGGTTTCAATACCAAAAAACGGCACAACCACGCCACCAGATGGATCAGGCACATGATCAGGCAGCAGCACACTAAAGCCGCTGTCTTTGAGCGTCTTAAAAATCGCCTTTACACCAGTGGCATCGGTCGGTACTAAGCTTGCATCAATGCGTTCACGGCTTGCACGCATAAACGCGTCAATCTTGGGATTTTTGACAGGTTTATACATGATGGTCAAAGCACCGTATTGGCTGACCCATGCATTCATCATCTCCCACACGCCTAGGTGCGGTACGATGATCAGCATACCTTTGTCATTGGCAAAGCCAGCTTCTAGCACTTCGCGGTTATGGATTTTGGTGATTTGTTGGATGGACCATTCAGGTGGATGCGCCCAGCACAGTGCGCTGCTTAGGGTGTTTTGTAGTTGGTTTCTTAAGATGCGTTTGGCAGTCGCTGCACGCAGATGGGCATCCATCGTTGGATCGACCAATATCAGATTGGCATTGATACTGCGATAGATGCTTAGATTAAAAGTATGGCATACATAAGTAGCAACAGCCACCAATCCATTTAGGATTGGCAGCGGTATGTGCTTAATAAAACCCAAAGACATCAGTAATTATTCTGATTTTTCTTTTTCGCGGATACGAATGCCCAGCTCGCGCAGCTGCTTATTATCAACAGCAGCAGGGGCTTCGGTCAATGGACAGTCAGCAGTTTTAGTTTTCGGGAAGGCAATCACATCACGGATTGAGCTTGCGCCCACCATCAGCATGATCAAGCGATCCAAGCCAAATGCCAAGCCGCCGTGTGGTGGCGCACCGAAGCGTAGCGCATCCATTAGGAACTTAAACTTCAGCTCCGCTTCTTCTTTAGAAATGCCAAGTGCATCAAAGACTGCTTCTTGCATCTCGACGGTATTGATACGCAGTGAACCACCGCCGATCTCAGTACCGTTTAGCACCATATCATAAGCGATTGACAGTGCGGTTTCTGGGCTGTTTTTCAGCTCTTCAACTGAGCCTTTTGGACGAGTGAATGGGTGGTGAACCGAAGTCCATTTGCCATCGTCAGTTTCTTCGAACATTGGGAAATCAACAACCCATAGCGGCGCCCACTCACAGGTAAACATATTCAAATCAGTACCGATTTTCACACGCAGTGCGCCCATCGCATCATTGACCACTTTGGTTTTGTCAGCACCAAAGAAGATGATGTCGCCAGTTTGTGCTTCGGTGCGGCGGATCAATTCAACAAGCACTTCATCGGTCATGTTTTTGATGATTGGTGATTGTAGGCCTGATTCTTGATCGACGCCATTGTTAATTTTATTGACATCATTGACTTTGATATAAGCCAGACCTTTTGCACCATAGATGCCGACAAATTTGGTGTAATCATCGATTTGCTTACGGCTCATTTCCGCACCATTTGGTACGCGTAGGGCAGCCACACGACCTTTTGGATCTTGGGCTGGACCTGAGAATACTTTGAATTCAACAGACTGCATGATGTCAGCAACATCGACCAATTTCAATGGAATGCGCAAATCAGGCTTATCAGACGCATAGTCGCGCATTGCATCGGCATAAGTCATGCGTGGGAAGGTGTCAAATTCGATGTTCAGCATGGTTTTGAACAGATCTTTGGTCAAGCCTTCAGCGATATCCATGATCTCATCATCTGATAGGAATGAAGTCTCGATATCCACCTGAGTAAATTCTGGCTGACGATCCGCGCGCAAGTCTTCATCGCGGAAGCACTTGGCGATTTGATAATAACGGTCAAAACCTGCCACCATCAATAGCTGCTTAAATAGCTGTGGCGACTGTGGTAGAGCGAAGAAATTACCTGGACGCGTACGCGATGGCACTAGGTAGTCACGCGCACCTTCAGGAGTTGCACGGGTCAAAACAGGGGTTTCTACATCCAAAAAGCCATGATCGTCAAGATAGCGGCGGATGGTTGAAGTTGCCTTGGCGCGGAATTTCATGCGCTCTTGCATCTCTGGACGGCGCATATCTAGGAAGCGGTATTTTAGGCGCAGCTCTTCAGAGACGGTGATATTATCATCGTTCAATGGGAATGGTGGGGTGTCAGCTTTGGCAAGTAGCTCAATCTCTTTACCCAAAAGCTCAACTTGACCGCTGGTCATGTTTGGGTTCTCAGTGCCTTCATAGCGGCGGCGCACACGACCAGTGATTTTTAGCAAATATTCAGAACGCGCAGCATCAGCAGTAGCAAATGCTTCAGGGGTGTCAGGGTCGATCACCACTTGCAACAAGCCTTCACGATCACGCATATCTAGGAAAATTACGCCACCGTGGTCACGACGACGATGTACCCAGCCTGCGATGGTAATGGTTTGATCAATCAATGCTTCGGTCACCTGACCGCAATAAGTGCTACGCATCATAGAAATTTGCCTTAAAAAATAAAACAGTGATTTGCCAAAATCGCATCAATATCCATCAATGCACAGCAAAAATCACCACGAAAATTAAGTTGTTGTCAAACCATACATTATGCCTTGTTATCGGCATTGGTGCAAGTAATCTTGTGTGGATTTTTTTAATTTTTAACAAAAATATCATCAATTTGCCGCTGTTGATGGATTTTTATCTCAAATTGCAATGCTGTTTTGTTCTTATCCTGTGATATGGCTCATCTGATCAATTTTTCGCCGAAAAATTTTAAAAAACTTTAATTTATTAGTAGTCTATTTACTCAAGCTGTGATAGGATTGAAAGAAGTTTTGACTGTTGTGTCAATGATGACTTAATTGAGTGCTTAACTGTTGTTATTGTTGTGTTTTTTACACCGAACAAAAAATTACTTTTCCTTATTTTTTATTAATATTTTATTAAGCCGATAGGAATACCGCCATCGATGGGTACCTTAAATATCTTTTATGTCGTCGCATCGATATTGATTTTTATCAGTATCATGACCAGCACCTTATCCGCGCGATTGGGCGTGCCGTTGTTACTGTTCTTTTTGGCAGTGGGGATGCTTGCTGGCGAAGAAGGGGTGATGGGCATTCAGTTTGCCGATTACAATCTTGCCAACTTTATCGGTCAGGCGGCATTGGCGTGTATTTTGCTCGATGGCGGTTTGCGCACTTCTTTGCATTCGTTCCGTGTGGGGCTTAAGCCTGCGGTGACTTTGGCAAGCTGGGGTGTATTTGCAACCGTGGCGGTGCTTGGTGTGTTCGCCACATGGCTACTTGGTGTCGATTGGAGATTGGGCGTATTGATGGCGGCGATCGTCGGCTCAACGGACGCGGCGGCAGTTTTCTCACTGCTTCGTCATGGCGGTGTCAAGCTCAATGACCGTGTGCAAGCCACGCTTGAGATCGAATCGGGCGCAAACGACCCCTTGGCGATCTTGCTTGTTACAGCGATGATTGCGCTGAATCTTGATCCAACCAGTCAAGGCATCGGCGATTTGGTGCTGATGCTGATCAGCCAAATTGGTATCGGCTTAATCTCAGGCTTGGTGGCGGGTTGGGCATTGTCGCGCCTATTGCCAAAAGTCCATCTTGCTGATGGTATGTATGCCATCTTAATCATGTCGGCAGGGATGGCGATTTTTGGGGCGACGAACTTGCTTGGCGGCTCAGGCTTTTTGGCGGTGTATCTTGCTGGTGTGGTCATTGGCAATACCAAAGTACGCGCCACAGAACATGTGCTTCGTGTTATGGATAGCTTTGCATGGCTGTCACAAGCGGTGCTGTTCGTGGTATTAGGCTTGCTTGTTAAGCCATCAAGCATCCTTGAAGTATGGCATTATTCGCTATTGATTTTCCTATTTTTGCTATTCATCGCGCGTCCGTTCGCGGTGGCATCATCGCTGCTGCCGTTTCGTTTCGGCTTTCGTGAGATCAGCTTTATCTCATGGGTGGGTCTGCGCGGGGCAGTGCCGATTACCCTTGCGATCATTCCTGTGACCATGCAAGTACCTGGTGCGGATTTGGCGTTTAACATTACCTTTGGCGTGGTGATTTTATCGCTACTTGCCCAAGGTACGAGCATTCCGATGATGTCGCGACTGTTTCGCGTGTGGGTACCGACGGACAATGCGCCCAAGGCAGAACATGAAATTTGGGTCGGTGATCAGGCGAATATTACCTTGTATGAATTTGAAGTCAAACCGGGGGCATTTGCCATCGGTCGTCATCCACAAGGCATTTCAAGCAAGGTCAATTCGAACGACATTTCGGTATTTGCCGTCGTGCGTAATGAGCGACTGCTGTCGGTCAATGATGAAACCATCCTAAAAACAGGCGATGTCGTTTGGTACGCGCTGCGTGGTGATTATGCGGCAAGCATTGCCAAGATTTTCAATAACTCGGCGACGCAATACCAAAAGAACAGCGAGTTTTATGGCGATTGGCTGCTGTCGCCCCATGTGCTGATTTCAGATTTGCCGTTTTATAATCTTGCCACGCGCTCACTTGCCAATAATAACAAATTATCACGCCTACCGCCTGTTGCCAGTGCGCTTGATGTCTTTACGGTTGCGCCACAAGTCACAGGCCTAAGCGGTGTCGATGATGAGCTGATCGAGCGTTTGACCGCAGCACAGAACCAAACCATCGAAGAGTTCATGCTTGGACAATTCAGCACCGAACCTGTCAAAGGTGATACCGTGCGCCTAAATGATCATTGGTCGCTGATCGTCCGAGACATTGATAATAAAGGTCGCTTGCGTGGCGTCGGACTAAAAAACCTTGATCGCGATAAATAGATCAAAAACGGCGGTGTTGCGTGTTTTGTTTACTTTTGTAATATGCCTTTAAATCTGCGCGCATCACCACCATAAATTGTGCTTATCAAGTTATTAATATTGAAAAAACCCATTGGAAAACCTATGCTATTTCATTCAGCCAAAAAACCTGTTGAGCTACAACTGATTCACCTAAATAAGAACCAAGAACGCTCACAAAAGCAATTTGGCGAAATCATCAGCCACGGCGATGATGCGACCGATAATCCGCTGTGCAAACTAAAAAAATTACTCAAAGAAAAAGCACATAAAAAAGAAACGCCGCTTGATGGCAAAGATGATAAAACCATCTATGTGCTTGATTTTGACGGTGATATTAAGGCAAGTGCCGTAGCGCATCTGCGCGAAGAGATCAGCACGGTCATCAGCATTGCCAAAGCAGGTGATGAAGTGGTCTTGCGCCTAGAAAGTGGTGGCGGTCAAGTATCAAGCTATGGTCTGGCGGCAGCGCAATTGGCGCGCCTTAAGCAAGCGGGGCTGACCTTGACCATCTGCGTCGATAAAATCGCAGCCAGTGGCGGCTATATGATGGCGTGTACTGCCGATAAAATCATCGCCAGTGATTTTGGCGTGCTTGGCTCAGTTGGCGTGGTCAGTCAGCTGCCCAATTTTCATGAAGTGTTAAAAAAGCACGATGTTCATTTTGAGCAATTCACTGCAGGCGAATATAAGCGCACGGTGACGATGTTTGGCGAAAATACTGATGAAGACCGCGCCAAATATCAAGCGGACATTGACCGTATTCATGAGCTATTTAAGGCATTTGTCGCCAAGCACCGCCCAAGTCTTGATGTTGATAAAATCGCCACAGGTGAGATTTGGTTCGGTGAAGATGCCAAAAACTTAGGTCTGTGTGATGAGATCGGTACATCAGATGCGTATTTGCTCGAGAAAATGAAAACGCACAATGTCTTTGCATTGCACTCACGCAGTAAGCCTACTTTGGCAGAAAAATTGGGTCTAGCTGATCAAGTGAGCAGCAGCATCTCTAGCGTGTTTGATAAGACTTTGCAAACGGCAAATCACGCCATCAGCAAACTGAACCGTCCATAATTTCACATTGGCAAGCACAAAAATTGTGCTAAAATAGCGATTTTTTTGCATTTGAGTATTTAATGAAAAAATTAGAAGAACTATTTGGTCGTGCGGATAAATTGGGTCGTAAAATCGCCAATCAATTCAGCAAAATCAAAGACTTGAACGACATTCGCGGTATCGGCACGGGCAAATGCGTACTGATCACAGGCGCAAGCAGTGGCTTGGGTGCGATGATGGCGCGTAAGTTTGCATTTTTGGGCTATGATTTGGCGATTTGTGCGCGCCGCCTTGAGCGTCTGGACGCACTCAAAGTCGAGCTTGAAGCAGAATATGGCGTTAAGGTGCATACCAAGCGATTGGATGTGACCCAGTATGATGAGATTTTCACCGTATTTGACACATTCGCCAAAGAGATCGGCACGATTGATAAAATCATCGTCAATGCAGGAGTGGGCGATAGCCGCGTGATTGGTCATGGACGATTTAACATCAATCGCGCGACCGCTGAGACCAATTTCATCGCCGCCATCGCGCAGTGTGAAGCGGCAATGCAGATTTTCCGCGCGCAAAATAGCGGTCAGTTGGTGGTCATCTCAAGTATGTCGGCGGTGCGCGGCTTGCCACGCCATCTGACCACTTATGCCGCTGCCAAGGCAGGTCTTGCAAGCCTTGCTGAAGGTATCCGCGCAGACATGATCAAAGAAAAATTACCGATTACCGTATCGACGATCTACCCTGGTTATGTGCGCACCGATTTGAACATCGGCGCAAAATACTTGCCATTTGAAGTCGAAGAAGAAGAAGGCGCAGAAGTCATCATCAAAGCAATCGAGGCCAAAGTCGATGAAGCTTATGTCCCTGCTTGGCCGTGGCTGCCGATTGGTCTTGGGATGAAATATCTGCCACTGCGTGTGATTACTAAGTTTATCTAAAACTTGAGTAATAGACTATTTAAAACCCTGATTGCAATCGGGGTTTTTTGTATTTTATGATTTTTGCGGTGTTTGATTGGCTAGGATACAAAAAGATGTTAAAATGATGAAACTTTAAACATCCAATGGACTTTTTATGTTTACTCAACTCTTGCGCTCTGCCAAGCGATCTTTTGTGCCAAAAATGGGCGTACTCTGCCTAACTGCCACCATTTTAAGCGCGTGTCAAAGTGCGGCAATGACTGCCGACGCGCCAAAGCCAAGCAATTTGCCATTTGCTGATAATGCCAGCTCTACCGCCAATTATGCCAAAGCCACGCTACTTGATGCCATGCGCGCGCACCTAGCCCAAGAACGCTATGTGCTATCTACTTATCACAATCGTGTCCATGCCTTACATACACCTGACAGCATCGATGCGGGCGCCGATCCTGTTTGGACGACTGCGCTTAAGACGATTGAATACAAATCCACACAAGATGCACAGCACGATACAGATTTTGGCATGGATGATGGTGGGGTGGATACTGATTATGACGCTTGGTCAGTTAATGCAGAAGATGATGCGATCACTGAAACGGATACGAATACTGTATCGGCATCGGGTTCATGGTTTGATCATTATAAAAAAATGAAAACCGCCAATACGCCGTACAAAGGCGACATCTCAGCAGATGACTTACCAATCAATGTGCCGACAGAGCAGTTGCCCGCAGGTCTGTATAGCAATCTGATGTCGGCAATGCTTGAATATATGAAACAAAGCCAAGCACAACTAGATGCCAAAAACCTATATCAATACGACAATTCCACCATCACCGTGCTGAGTCATCATGTACCTGCTGCGCGTAAAATCGATATGCTGATGGCGCTGGATTATCATTCTACTGCCTTGGATCAGTCGGTGCAGCTGCCTGTGTCACTGGACTTTGAACATGATCGTGCGGTGGCAGATGTGTCGGCGGCATTGCCATTGATGGCGTTCATCGCGCCACAACACACGCCGTTACCACAAGAGATTCCCAATGGTTTGATGCGCTTTAGCCTGCCAAAAACGCTCGATGGCGTGCTGCCGATGTCTGTGGTCTATGATGCGCTGAATCGTAGCCTTGTGCAGAGCTTGGCGGAGTTTGACAGTGAATCATTCACCCCTGTGGACGCACACCACGATGCCTATGCCAAAGAGCTGGGCGCAAGTTCGGTGATTAAGCTGAATTTTGACAGCAAAGCCATGGGCAAGCAGGCTGGCGTTGCCCTTAAGATTTTGGCAAATGAACTCAAAGCCTATGTCGATGCTCATCCTGATAAATACACTGCGCAAGGTAAGTTTGATGCTAGCAAAATCAAGCAAGCGATCGATGATTGGCTATTGATCAATCAAGGCTATCACAGCGATGATTTGGGCAGTATCTTTGCGCTTGTCGAATCAGTGCTGCCGATGAATTTTAACGGCTCGATATATTATTATCTTGACAGTCGCGGACGCATGATCGGGATGCAGTCAGTGCAGGCTATCAAGCAGCCGATGCTCAATGTCAGCCTACAGACCATCGGTCAGACGCGCTACAGCGATCAGCCGTTCCGTCATGCCTATGCTGATAAGCTTGCCCAAAGTTTCACTGGTGATGCCAAAGACGGTAATGCATGGCTTGCCAATATTCGCCAAGAAAATAAACTGGCACGCCTAGCAGCACAGCAGCGCGCAAGCTATGTTGAGCCAAATCACTGTGATGCGCAATTTGATCAGCAACTTAACGACGGCGCAGAGCTTGATGTAATTTTAAGCACTTATTATGCTTGCGTTGAAGCGATGGAGGAGTCGCATACAGAACAGAGCGGTCAAGAGCCAAAATAATTCAAGCACATTTAAGTAGGATATCTTATGAAAACATCGTTAAAAACCTTTAGTCTGTGCTTGTCATTGGCGGCGTTATCAGGCTGCGCTACGACACAGATTACAAACCATCAAGCAAATACCGCACAGTCCATCAACGCCCAAGATGCACTTGGCAGTGCCATACAGTCGCAGCTGCGCACATCGTTCGGCTATCGAACCGATATTGCTGTGACCAATGCCATGCAGCGCGATGCCTTGGCGACTGCTGGCACTACCACCGATGCCACAAACTGCGAGCAAGTGCATGATACTGCTTATATCGCATGGCTTAAGCAGCTACAGGCAGCAGGTGTAGATATCGAAAACTTAGACGCATCGGCATATCAAGATAAACTGGATGCTTTCAAGGCACAGTTTAACGAATGCCAAACCCAAGCTACAGCGGCAGAATTTGACACTGATGGGTTTTTTGAAAAAAATACTCAATTGCCAATCGATGCACAATTTGACCAATTTTTTGATGCTTATCAAGCGCACAGTGAGCAGCCTGCCACCAAACACAGCGCATTAGACGCCAAAAAAGCAGCGCTGACTGATGCTTACTTGATTAAGCCAAGTCGCATTGAAGTGATGGGGAATTATCAGCCGTTGGCAGGTCATATCACCATCTTGCCCATCGCTGAATATCAGAGCAAAAACCTACAAGCGCGCATCACTCAGCCGATGTATTTTGATCTAAAAAAAGGCGATCTATACCTATGGGCGGATCATTTGGCACTGATTAATAGCCAAGCGCTTGATAAAGAGCTTGGCACAGCTTGGCATAATAAATGGCTAAAAATTCCGCTGAATGATGACAGTTTGCCAAAAGATTTTTATAAAAAATTCTTGCAAGGGCTATTGGATGCCAAAAAACAAAGCTTTTATAGCTTGGATACATCATCATTCACTTGGACGAATGCAGATTCACTGATCAATTTACCACATCTGCGTGAGCAGCTGACCGATGCACAGCTTCAGATAATCACTGGTAGCGATCGGATTATCCGCGCACAGCCAAGCATGCAGGCAAAAAACTTCGCTGACTATATCTTTGCCGATACCTTGTACAATGCCATCATCGAAGCAATCCCTGAATATCAAGCGGTATTCATGCCGCCTGAGCGCACCATCGAAGAAGGTGAAAGCCGCATCATCATCAATCAAATCACAGGCGAGCCGCCGACTGACATCACCGCAGATGAAGAAGTCAAGCTCAATAGCCGAACCATGATCCATGTACTGCTGTCATATTTGGCACAAGTGATGGATGGCTATATGGCAAGCACACAAAATCAAACCCAAAGCGAGTCATCAGCATACGCGCCAGTGTCACACTATGGACTGCAGGGCAAAGGGCTGAAATGGATGCATCAGCGTTATTATCTTGGTGATCAAACGCAAACATCTAGCACGCCACTGGTGGTGGATAGCTTTACCACCATCATTCCAGTGATGCACGATACCTTTGCGCGCTTGCCATCGGCGCATCGTATGCCGAATGATGCCAACAGTGTTAATCTATTCGAATATGGCAATGATCTGTTTGCACGATTAAAAGAAGGGGATAACCACTATCTTAAAGCAATGATCGCGATGACTACAGGCATTGGCGCGGCAGCTGATGATGGTGCAGATTATGAGTTGCCATATGATGAGATGGAAGTCATTCCTGACGAACCCGATCTTGATGATACACCTGATACGCCTTAGGTTTATAATCAACCAAACAAAAGCTGTGAGTAACATCACAGCTTTTTATTATATAAAAGATATGAAAAACAGCCAGTGATCGACACTGACTGTTGATGATTTATATGCGATTATGCCAAGGGATCTTCGGCAGGCTTTTTGGGCTTGTCGGCATTGAGCATATGATTTTCCAGATAATGAATGTTTTGCGCTTCTTCACAAAACGCTTCATCTTTTAAAATCACATCGCGGTGCAGTGGAATATTGGTCTTAATGCCTTCGACAACCAATTCATCCAATGCATGCAAGGTCTTGGCGATCGCTTGGCGACGCGTCTGTGCATGACAGATCAGCTTACCGATCAATGAGTCATAGTAGCTTGGAATCGTGTAGCCTTGATACAAGTGCGAATCAAAACGAATACCTGAACCACTCGGCGTGAATAGCTGACCGATTTTACCTGGTGATGGCATAAAGGTCTTTGGATCTTCGGCATTGATACGGCATTCGATGGCATGACCGCGGATGGCGATCTCATCTTGATGATAAGATAAGCCATAGCCTGCAGCGATTTTCAGCTGCTCAACGACAATATCAATACCTGTGATCATCTCGGTCACAGGGTGCTCGACCTGCACGCGCGTATTCATCTCAATGAAGAAAAATTGACCATCTTCGTACAAGAATTCAAAAGTACCTGCGCCGCGATAGCCGATCTGTTCGCACGCACGCACGCACGCTTCTAGAATCGGTGTGCGCACATCATCAGGAATATCTGGGGCAGGGGCTTCTTCCAGCACTTTTTGGTGGCGGCGCTGTAGTGAGCAGTCACGATCAAACAGGTGCAGCGCATTGCCATTACCATCGCCCAAGACTTGCACTTCGACATGGCGCGGATTTTTCAAAAAACGCTCCATATACACAGTGTCATCACCAAAGGCGCTTTGGGCTTCGGTTTTGGCGGCTTGGACTTGATTGATCAGCTCTTCAAAGCGTTCCACCACGCGCATACCACGACCACCGCCACCAGCAGCAGCCTTGACGATCAGCGGAAAACCGATCTTGCGTGCTTGCTCTTCGGCATTGCCCAAAGTCACCGCACCCACCGAGCCTGGTACGGTCGGTACGCCAGCATCTTTCATGGCATTGATCGCTGAGACCTTATTACCCATCAAGCGAATGTGCTCAGGGTGTGGACCAACGAATGTCAAACCCGCTTCTTCGACTTTTTCAGCGAATTCTGCATTCTCTGACAAAAAGCCATAACCAGGGTGGATGGCATCAGCGCCTGTGACTTCAGCTGCAGCCAGTAGGGCATTCATATCCAGATAGCTTTGGGTCGATGGTGCGTTACCGATGCAGACCGCTTCATCAACAAAGCGCAAATGCATCAGATCTTTATCAGCAGTCGAGTACACGCCCACCGTCGCAATGCCAAGCTGCTTACAGGCACGCACGATGCGCAGCGCAATCTCGCCACGGTTGGCAATGAGCAGTTTTTTAATCATGGTGATATCCTGTTAGGCTTTGTAGCGGATGACAGGCTGACCAAATTCGACCACTTCAGCATTGCTAACCAAAATCTCTTCGATGATGCCGCTTTGGGTGGCTTCTAGTGGATTCATGATTTTCATCGCTTCGATGATGCCCAAGGTGTCACCAGCTTCGACTTTTTGACCGACTTTGACAAATGGTGGATCATTTGGGCTTGGTGCAGAATAGAACACACCAACCATCGGTGAAGTTTCTACTTTACCTGCAGGAGTCTTGGCAACAGGAGCGCTCGGGGCAGTAGCAGGAGCGGCGGCAACTTGTGGTACAGCAACCGTCTGCACCGCAGTATTACGCGTTAGGCTGATGTAATTATCATCATGACCGTATTCTAGGGTTAATAGGTCTTTTTCTTCCATCAAATCCACTAATTCACGAATTTTTTTGATGTCCATCACATCACCTTCTCTAAAAATGTTTAAAAGTTAGCAATCGCTACAATTTATGAGTGCCCAATCGTAAAAACACTTATTAATGCATAAGATGATTGGCGCAAAAATCAGATATCTATAGTGTACATTCGTTTTATTTTATTGCAAGTGTTTTTTGTAATATTTTGGTACAAATTGTCAAAAATTTCACAAAATTCACCGTAAAATCATCCTTGTGCGCGTATTTGATGGTAGATCAGTCGGTTTTATCAATAAAACTTGGCACGATTTTATCATCTGTCATCCAAGCAGGCTTGACCCATTTTTGGCTATCAATGAACTCAAACTGCTGCATCTGTGCCAGCAATGCGTCAATATCATCCGCCACGCACAGCAGTGAGACATTTGCCATCGGCATAAAGCCTGCTTCGGTGGTGGCTTTTAGCATGGCAAGTAGTGGGTCAAAAAAACCATTGATATTGAGCACACCGATCGGATGCGCGTGCTGCTTCAGCTGTAATAATGACAGCACTTCGAACAGCTCTTCATAAGTGCCGATGCCACCAGGTAGGGCGATAAACGCATCGCCACGATGAATCATCGCAAGCTTGCGCTCTGCCATGCAGTCAGTGATCACAAGCTCGGTCAGCTTCGTGTGCGCCACTTCTTTATCTTTTAAAAACTTAGGGATAATACCAATGGCTTCACCATCGTGTTCAAGCACACTATCAGCGACCACACCCATCAAACCGACATTACCACCACCATAAATTAGGCGCGCACCGCGTTCGGCGATTGCCTTGCCCGTTGCGACCGCCGCTGCATAAAAGCTTGGATCATTGCCGAAGTTTGATCCACAATAGACGACGATATTTGATAGGTGATGCTTGGCATTTGGACTGTTTTGTGTGGTCATGATGATGTACTCTGTCAATTGGTTTTTTAAAAAAACCATCATAGCCGATTTGAGCCATCATCACAAGTTTGGTACAAAAAAATACGCCCAAAAACCTTGAGCGTATTTCGATCATCTGCCGATCAGTCTTTACTGTTTTGTAATTCTGGATCAGCGAAAATCACTTCTTCTTCGGCGAATTCCGGCTTGACTTTCACCACGAAATCTTCGCGTGATAGACCCATCATCAGTGGGATTGAGCTTGCGATATAGATCGATGAATAAGTACCAGCGATCAAGCCAATCAATAGCGCGAACGAGAACCAGTACAAGCCATCACCACCAAGGAACAGCATGGCAATGACCACGACAAGTACAGTACCACTGGTCATGATCGTACGGCGCAAAGTCTCGGTCAATGACAAATCGACTACCTCACGCGGCGATAAGCCACGCACACGGCGGAAATTCTCACGGATACGGTCATACACAACGATGGTATCGTTCACCGAATAACCGATCAGAGCAAGTACCGCAGCCAAGACAGTCAAGTCAAACGGTAAGCCGAAAATCGCAAAAATACCGACGACGACGACCGCGTCATGGAACAGAGACAGCATCGCACCCATGGCAAGCTTGAACTGAAAGCGGATTGAGATATACACAAGCATCATGCCCAATGCCATCGCAAGTGCCAATAATGAATTTAGATAAATTTCATTACCGACTTGGCTACCGATGATGTTGATATTATCAACGGTGGCAAGGTTATTTGGTAAATCCAATGCCTTATCCAGTACTGCGGTCAAGCCGTCAGGGCTGCCTTCTTGGGGTGGTAGGCGGATCAATAGCTCTTGGTTCGTGCCCAAATACTGCACAACTGCATCATTAAAGCCATTTTTTGCCAAGGCATCGACAACTTGCACCTGCTCAACCGAATGTTCATAGCGCACATCAGCTGAGACACCGCCTGTGAAGTCCAGACCGAAGTTTAGACCCTTAACCACGATGGCGATGATACTTGCCACGACAAGCAGCAAGGAGATCAACATCATCGGTTTTTCGATTTTCAAAAACGGAATGATGCGCTGATTGGCGATCAGCTTGATACCGCCTGCTTTTTCGGCAGCATCGTCAGTCTGTTCGCTGATGATCGCTTGATTGGCTAGGGCTTGTTGGTTGGCAAGTGCATTTGAGCCTTTACCATCACGACGCGGACCACGGCGACGGCGCACAGAGCTACCGTCAGCTGATGGCGTGGTAGGGTCGATTGGGTTATTTTCATTACTCATCTGTCAACTCCTAACCAATGCTCAGTTTAGTCACATTCTTACGATAGCCATACCACAGATGGATGATCGCACGCGTCACCACGATGGCGGTAAATAGCGATGTGATGTTACCAATTGCCAATGTCACCGCAAAGCCCTTAATCGGACCTGTACCGATGGCAAACAAGATAAAGGCGATCAATAGCGTGGTGATGTTGGCATCGACAATTGAGCTAAAGGCGCGATCAAAACCTGCAGCGATGGCGTTTTTGGCACGCACACCATTGGCAAGCTCTTCACGAATACGCTCAAAAATCAACACATTAGCATCGACCGCCATACCGATGGTCAAAACAATACCTGCAATACCTGGTAGCGTCAATGACGAACCCAGTAGCGACATGATCGCGACCATCATGATCACATTGAATGCCAGTGCAATATTGGCAACCACACCAAAGAAACGATAGAAAATCACCATCCACAAGAATACCAGCAGATAGCCGATCTGCGTTGATAGCAGACCTTTATCGATGTTTTCTTGACCCAATGACGGACCGATGGTGCGCTCTTCAACAAAATACATCGGCGCAGCCAACGCACCAGAGCGTAGCAGTAGGGCAAGCTCACCCGCTTCAGCATCACTGTTTAGACCTGTGATGACAAACTGCGAACCCAATACCGCTTGAATGGTCGCTTGGTTGATCACGCGGCTTTCGGTATAAGGGGTGCGGATTTCTTTTTGTTCGCCTGTCGCAGGGTCAGTTTCATAGCTGACTTTTTGCTTATGTTCGATGAACAGCACTGCCATTGGCTTGCCGATCGCGGTACGCGTGGCGTTTTGCATCAAGCGGCCGCCAGCAGTATCTAGCGTGATGGCAACTTGTGGCATACCATTTTGGTCAAGACCCGGCTGTGCACCTTGTACGCGCTCACCGGTGATGATGGCTTGGCGCTCAAGCAGCACAGGTGGACCGTTTAGCTCACCAAATGGGAATACTTCTGTACCTGCAGGTGGAATACCCACGCCGCTATAAGTCGCTGCTTGATCGCTGACCATGCGAAACTCTAGGTTTGCGGTACGACCCAAGACACGCTTTGCTTCTGCGGTATCTTGGACACCGGGTAGCTCAACGACGATACGGTTCGCGCCTTGAGTTTGTACCAAGGCTTCAGCGACGCCAAGCTCATTGATACGATTTCTTAGCGTGGTCAAGTTTTGGCTAACCGCGTATTCATTGATCTCGTTCAGCTTCGCTTCGGTATAAGTTAGCTCCAGCGCAGCACCTTGGGCATCCATATAAGGACGCAGGGTAAAGTCAAGCCCCATGGTGTTTTGTAAGACACTTTGGGCGCGACTGCGTTCTTCATTACTGGTGAAAGTCAGCACCATACCATTGGCAGTGGTGCGCAAACTGGCAACAGGGATTTGATTGGAACGCAAAGTACGGCGCGCTTCTTGGCTTGCGGTCGCTAGGCGCTGCTCTAGGGCTTTTGCCATATCTACTTCAAGCACGAAGCGTACACCGCCACGCAAGTCCAGACCCAGTTTCATCGGCTTTGCGCCAAGGTTTTTTAGCCATTCTGGCGTGGTCTGCGCAAGGTTTAGTGCGACGACATAGTTCTCGCCCAGATCACGGCGCAGCACTTCTTGTGCTTTTAGCTGATCTTCTGGGGTTTTTAGGCGAACCAATGCGCTGTTATTCTCAAAACTGCCGCCATGATGCTCAAGACCGGCATTACTAAGCGCGCTTTGGGCTTGCGTCAAGACAGCATCAGTCAGCTCAGTGCCTGCAGTCGCACCGGTGATCTGTACGGCTGGCTCATCAGGGTATAAATTCGGTAGTGCAAAAATGCTACAAAAAGCAAGCACCACTGCGATGAGTATGTATTTCCAAGCAGGGTAGTGCATAGGGATTTCTTAATGATTGTGCAGTGTTTATATTTTATTTATTGTAATAATCTGAATAATATTACACAAATGATGTCACTGCAAAAATAAAAACAACCCAAAACTGCAAGACAAATCCAAGATTAAGCTTACAGTTTGGGCATTACGATGGATCAGATATTATCAACAGTACCAGCAGGCAGAACCATCAAGACGCTAGCTTTTTGGATCTTCACTTCGGTGGTGCCTAGGCTGATGACAGCATAATCGCCTTCGACTTTTTTGATTTTACCAATCAAACCGCCAGCAAATACCACTTCGTTACCTGCTGCCAAGCCATCAACCATCGCTTTGTGTTGCTTGTTGCGCTTAGACTGTGGGCGGATGATCAAGAAATAAAAAATCGCAAAAAATGCTACAGGGATTAACAGGTTCATCAATAGTGATTGCTGACCTGCTGGTGCGCCTGCGCTAGCGTGTGCCGCTGTGATGAATAAATCTAGCATAAAAACTCCTACAATGCGTATTAAAAATGTATGAAAACTTAAAATGATCGTCAATGATCAGTATCAATGGCAATAAACTTGGCGCAAATGCACCGCGATCGCACCATCAATTGCCCAAAGCCGACAAATACGAATGAAAAATAACCGCTATAATAGCACAATTTACCTAGAAGTGGCAGTATTTTCAGCGCAGCTTGACAGATATTCACAAAACTATGCTTGCAGTTATGCGCATTTTCACTTAATATGAGCGATAATTTTGGTTATCATATAATTTTTATGCCCCGACAGCGACCTTTGCACTCATCATATTTTGCCGTAATTTGTTGCGCGCTGATCGCCATCATGCCGATGGCAGCACACGCAAGCTTTGAGCTTGGTGGCACACCGATCAATTTGATTTTATTGATTTTTTTCATTTCTTTATCGCTCATTGTCTCTTTTGTGTGTTCGGTATCAGAAGCGGTGCTTTTGACGATGACACCGTCATACATCGATACGCTACAAGAAGATCGCCCAAAAATCGCCGCGCTCTTAAAAGAAGTAAAAATTGACAATATCGAAAAGTCAATCTCAGCGATTTTGACGCTTAATACCGTAGCGCACACGCTGGGTTCATTGGGCGCAGGCGCACAAGCGGTCATCGTCTTTGGTGATGTGTGGTTCGGGGTATTCAGTGGTGTACTGACTTTGGTGATTTTGATCGGTACTGAGATCATTCCAAAGACGCTTGGCACGACTTATTGGCGTCGATTTGCTACGCCTGTTGCTTATTATGTGCGCGCGATCAACTGGCTACTAATGCCGATCATTTGGATCACTGAGAAAATCTCGCGTTTTTTGACCAAGGGTCATCAAGAAAGCGGCTTTAATCGTCATGAATTTTTGGCACTTGCCACCCAAGGCGAAAGCTCAGGTCAGATGAGCGCGCTTGAGACTCGTATCATCAAAAACTCATTGGCGCTAGGCGTGATCAATGTCGAAGACATCGTTAGCCCGCGCTCGGTGGTGATGGCTTTTGATGAGAACATGACTGTCGGTGAAGTGCTCGCTTTACACCCAAAGTTACCATTCTCGCGCTTTCCGATTTATGATGAAGATTTGGACAATGCCACAGGCTTTGTGCTGAAGTCTGACTTACTCATCGCCAAGGCAAATCAAGGCATTCACACACCGATTAAGCAGTTTAAACGCGATATTAACTTTGTGTTTGCCAAGATGAAATTGTTCGATCTATTGGACTTGATGCTTAAAGAGCGCGTGCATATTGCACTGGCGGTCGGTGAATTTGGTGAAGTCAAAGGCTTAGTGAGTCTTGAAGATGTGCTAGAGACACTGCTTGGGCTTGAGATTGTCGATGAATTTGACCGAGTCGATGATATGCAAGCCTTGGCGCATCAGCTGATGGATCGCCGTATGGCACGCTTGGGTGCAAAGCTTGAACAAGACGACAGCGAACAAGAAATCAGCGAAGACAAATCATCTTAATAAAAAGGGGCAGTGATGTCCCTTTTTGCCGTTCTGTAGACAGAGAATTTGTGGTCAATAAATTTTTGCACACAGACTTCCCAAATTTGCAACAAAATGTTACAATTAGCCATCGTTGCTTAAGTTTGGCTTGCTATTGTGGTATTAAGCCGATAGGGTGAAAAATTTTGCCCATCATCCACCGATTAACAAGGGCTTTTTATGAAACAAAGTACCCGTCAATTTTTAAAACAAACTGTGAATGCCAGCTTATTGACTACGGTAATTGGCAGCTTAAGTAAATTATCAGGCAAAAATCTTGGCAAGGGCTTGGGTCTTGGCGTATTCATCACCGCACTTGGCGCACAAAGCTTAATCAGTACCCCTGCTTATGCGATGAGCGAACGCGGTGTGACAAGCTTTGCGGCCACCATGCGCACCGCTGCCAATAGCCAAAATATTGGTCAAATCTCTAAGCTGATCGCCGATGATGCCATCATTTCTTTATCAAGAAACAACAAAACCACCAGTCTAAACAAAGATGGCTACTTGCAAATGCTACAAAAAAGCTGGGCAAAAGCCACTAATTATCGCTACCAAATCAGCATCAGCGATGTGGTGATCACAGGTAATCAAGCCCGCGCACAAGTAACGACCACCGAGACTTGGACGCAAGCAGGCAAACCTGTCACCATCAAAACATCATCACGAGCGACACTCTCACAGCTTGATGGCAATACTGTGTTGCTAAGATCGGTTGCACAAGTGACGGTTGATTGATGGTTTGGCATAGCGATATACCAAAATCATTGAAATAACATCACTATCCTAATTCTTACGCAATATTTACCGCGCGTGTATTTGTGTTAATATCGCGCGGTTATTGATCATTTATCCTTGTCTAGCGGTTGATAAAATTGTCAAAATAAGGCATTATTGAGCTTTTTGTAGATGATACGCTCATCCCGTGATTTTTGCTGAGTTTGATGATAAAGGATAAGTGATGACACGCCCAACAAGTCCCAAAAAAAGCCGTTTAGTTAAGCCTTTAAGTATTGCCATTTCATCTTGTATTTTGGCAGCGTGTAGCAGCGCACCGACTTCATCAACTCAGCCGACCAGCACCAAGATGGTGCAGGGCAACTCAGCCAAGACTGCCAATACTGCTTATACAGGCGTGCTTGATCCGCAGATGCTCGATGCGCTCGAAGATCTGCTACAAGCCACCGATATGTCGATGGTGGAAGGTGATGAATTGGCAGTATCGCGCTATGGTAACTTGTGGGAGCGCATCCGCCGTGGCTATCGTATGCCTGATCGCAGCAATGCACGCATCGAAGCGCAGAAATCATGGTTCTATTCTCGCCAAAGTTATCTAGATCGTCTAACAGCACGCGCATCGCGTTATCTACATCACACCGTCGCCGAAGCAGAACGCCGCGGCATTCCATCTGAATTGGCGCTATTGCCGATCATCGAAAGTTCATACGATCCGACCGCCACCAGTAATGCTGCCGCCGCTGGTCTGTGGCAGTTCATTCCAAGTACAGGCCGTATCTATGGTCTGAACCAAAGCTCAAGCTATGATGGTCGCCGCGATGTCATCGAATCCACGCGCGCTGCTTATGACTTTTTGACAAGCCTGTATAATCAGTTCGGCTCGTGGGAACTGGCACTGGCTGCCTATAACGCAGGACCGGGGCGTATTTCTCGCGCAATCAAAGCCAATCAAGAGCAGGGCTTGCCTACCGATTATTGGTCATTGAAACTGCCGACCGAAACCATGAACTATGTGCCGCGCTTTTTGGCAGTGGCGCAAATCGTCAAAGAACCAAACAGCTATGGTGTCAGCCTACCTGCGATCGCCAACCACAACCACTTTCGTACCGTACCTGTCAATTATGGCGTAAGCTTGGCTGAAGTCTCATCGGTCACAGGCATCGGCGTCGATGAACTGCGCCTACTAAACCCAGCGCTACTGAGCCAAACGGTCGATGAAATGGGTCCAAACCGCATCGTCATTCCTGATAGCGTGCCATCATCGACGGATGCCAAATTATCTGCGCTAAAAGGCTTTGGCTTTGGTGGTGATTATGTCGCAACCGCACCGGCACAAAGCATTGATTTCGTCGTGCCAAAATCAGGCAACACCAAGGCAAATACCCAATCACAGCAAGAGCTGATCTTGGCAAATACTTTGCCAACCACCATCGCCAAAGTCACGGCAAACAACACCATCGTCCAAGAGCCTGCACTGAGTAAAGCTGAACGCGACTTCATCGCTGAACAAATCAAAACCGAAACCAAAAACACCGTTCAGCCTGTCAGCCCAGCCGATGGCAACATTCAGCTAGACGCCATCCAAACCGGTCAATCGGTACTTGATGCGCGTGGTGAAACCAAAACCATCCGATTCGCAGGCAGCCCTGCTGCCAAGCCTGCACCTACACCTACGCCACTGCCACCTGCCCAAAGCATCACTCAGCCTGCACAAGTGGCAGCTGAGCAGCCTGTCTTGGGTCAAAGCACGGTGATTGCAGCGGATGATGATGTACCGCCATCAGTTGTTGATGATGGCATGGATGGCTTTAGCCCATCGGTACAAACCCAAAACACCCAGCCATCTGCACCAAGCCGACCTGAGCCTGTGCAAGCGGCTGCACCTGCGCCAAAACCTACAGCAACAGCGCCTAAACCTACACCAAAACCTGCCGCCAAACCCGAAAGCTACACCGTCCGTGCAGGCGATAGCCTAACTTCGGTGGCAGCGGCAAATGGTTTGACAGTGGGTCAATTAGCAAGTTTTAATAATCTGCCTGTAGATTCAGGGATTTTAATCGGTCAAAAGTTATGGCTTGTCGCTGGTAAAGTCAAGCCACAAGCTGTACCAACCAAACCTGCAGCAGCACCATCAACGACAGCAAGCAATGCTTCTTCAAACAATAATCCTGCCACGCATAAAGTAGTTGCAGGGGAAGGCTTGACCGTCATTGCTCGCAAATATAATGTCAGCCTACAAGCCCTAGCTGCTGAAAATGGTTTATCAGTGACTGATAATGTCTTGATCGGTCAAGTGCTAAAACTACCAAATGGGGCGGCAGCGCCTGTACAAACCGCTAAAGCCGCTGCACCAAAAGTTGAAAACAAAACCGAGAGCAAGGCAGAAAGTAAAGCCGAGAACAAACCCGAAAGCTACACCGTCCGTGCAGGCGATAGCCTAACTTCGGTGGCAGCGGCAAATGGTTTGACAGTGGGTCAATTAGCAAGCTTTAATAATCTGCCTGTAGATTCAGGGATTTTAATCGGTCAAAAGTTATGGCTTGTCGCTGGTAAAGTCAAGCCACAAGCTGTACCAACCAAACCTGCAGCAGCACCATCAACGACAGCAAGCAATGCTTCTTCAAACAATAATCCTGCCACGCATAAAGTAGTTGCAGGGGAAGGCTTGACCGTCATTGCTCGCAAATATAATGTCAGCCTACAAGCCCTAGCTGCTGAAAATGGTTTATCAGTGACTGATAATGTCTTGATCGGTCAAGTGCTAAAACTACCAAATGGGGCGGCAGCGCCTGTACAGCCTGCTAAGACTACGCCTGCGCCAACGCCAAAAGCTGCAAGTAACAATACAAGCACTGCCGCAACCGATAGCTACACGGTGAAAGCAGGTGAGAGCTTGACTGCATTGGCATCGCGTTTTGGGGTGTCGATCCAAGAGCTTGCCAGTGCCAATAACCTTGCAACCAATGCCAATCTACTGGTCGGTCAGCGACTGCGTGTGCCAAAAACCACCACAACTTACACCGTCAAGGCAGGTGATGGCTTGATCTCATTGGCGCGCCGTTATGGCATCAGCGCTCAAGAACTTGCCAAGATGAACAACATCGAACCGACGGCAAATCTACAAATCGGTCAAGTACTGACTGTGCCGAATAAATAAGTTTGGCAAAAAATTAAGCCTGTATCATGATGATGACAGGCTTAATTTTTTTGGGTGTTAATCTTGAATTTAAATTGTGATGTTAATGAGAAAACCATCAATCACGCATTGGCATTGTGTTTTTTGATCGCTTCTAAATAAGTGCGGATATTGGTCACATAGGTGATGCACTGACGATAGCGCGAGTTTTTCGCGGCGTTTTTATGTAGATAAGCATAGAAATTCAGCCACAGATTTGGATCTTTACCCGATTCGCTTAGGCGTGACTGAATCTGACGCACGGCATTTGGACCCATATTATACGCCGCAAGCACGAACCACAAGCGATCCACTTCGGGGATGTCTTGAAATTGCGATTGTAGTTGGCTTAGATATTTCGCGCCGCCGCGGATGCTTTGTGCAGCATCATTACGGTTTTTTACGCCCATTGCTTTGGCGGTGTCTTGGGTGAGCATCATGATCCCTTGCACGCCCGTTGGCGAGACAGCATTGGCATTTAGGTGCGATTCTTGATAACCAATCATCGCAAGCAGCTGCCAATCATGATTGAACTCTTTGGCACTCAAGCGAAAACCGTATTCATACAGCGGCAGTTTTTGGATCGCATCAGCAAAATGCTGTGCATTATAGGCATTATCAAGCAGGGTATCATCATGAAATTTAGCTAAATAACTTAAATCTTCTTGAAATTCATCATCGCACAGAAACTGCGTGACATTACTGACGATATCGCTGTCAGCTTGGCTGACGAAAACCAAATCCGCATCAATGCCTGCACCTGCAAAAATCGCACGCTCACTGTCGCTGCACGCCAAAGGACTGATGGGTAGCTTGGCGGATTGTTCGCTGATGATATTAGATTGGCTTAATAATGCCAAATCCACATCACCTGAATGCATCGCCGACAGCACCGCATTGGCATCATCGAACTTAATCACGCGCAGCTCCACGCCCAAATGGCTGGCATACTGCCGCGCAACATCATAGCCAAAGCCATGCATTAGCCCATCTTCATCATAGACTGTACTGCGACCAGTCACCGCCGCCAATGTCAGCACTTTATTTTGGGTCAAACTATCGATCCCACGAATTACTTTTGCTTTGATCGCAGGGTCATGCTGAATGATACCGATGGCGGGGATGATGATCAGCGCACCGATCACGGCAGCAAAAGCCGTGCGCACATAGTACTGTGGATGGGTTTGGCGATAACCTTCAAGCTTGCGGTACAAGGCTTGGGCGTGAGTTTGGATGGGGAAAAATAAGCGATTTTTGATCCATGCCCATTTACCTGTCTCCAGATCACGACGAAACACCACCCGTTTTGGTGTCGGGCGGTAAGCGGATTTGTCGCGTTTGGGCAGTTGTGAATTTTGGCTCATAGATCACTGATAAGTAAGCTTTGCTTTACTTTAAGCGTTTTTAACTCATCATACTATGCAAAAAAATCCCAAAAATCGCAATGCACGACAACACAATTTTACAATAATCTGATCAAAAATTGACAGTAATCAGCAAATTTACCCCAAATTCTACCTAATTATTTATATTTATAAAATAATATTACACAGTAAAATGCTATAATCAATTTTAGAACGCGCACGCACTGTGTTGTCAAGTTAAATTTTGTACTTAGATGCGCCGCACAGTTTTTATCAAATGATTCGCGCAAGGGTGATCACACCGGATTATCCACATCGACAAATGTCACCGCCACGCCAAGTCTATCAGCGATCAGCTCGCCAAGCTTACGGATACCGCCGCGCTCTGTGGCGTGATGCCCTGCAGCAAAATAATCAATGCCCATTTCTCGGGCAAAATGCGTCGTGCGCTCGCTGACTTCACCCGAGATAAAAGCATCACAACCCATCGCATATGCCTGCTCGATCATATCCTGCGCACCACCTGTACACAGCCCAATCTTGTGCAAAGTACGGCTTGGATCATTGCCAATATATAATGGCGCACGGCCTAGGACTTTACTGATTTTATCGGCGAAAGCTTGTGCTGAAATCGGCGCAGTGGTAGCGATATTACCGACAGGGTACTTCTCATGTGGGTACAAAGCACCGACAATTTGCAAATCAAGCTCTTTGGCAAGTACGGCATTATTGCCAATAACAGGGTGTGCATCAAGCGGCAGATGATAAGCAATCAACGAGATACCATGCTGCATCAGACTGCGAATGCGATTGCCTTTCATACCTGTCAGCGGTGCTGGCTCACCTTTCCAAAAATAGCCATGATGTACCAAGATGGCTTGAGCATTTTGGGCGATGGCGGCGTCAATCAGTGCTTGACTTGCAGTTACGCCAGTGATGATTTTATCAATTGGCACGCCTGCATCGACTTGTAGTCCATTGGGGCAATAATCGCTGAAATTGGCAGCTTGTAGATACTCATCACAAAAATCGGTCAAAGCTTGGGCGGTGATGGTGGTTGTCATGTTGGTTTATCCGATAGAAATGGTAAATTTAGGCTATTGTAATGACTTCATGGGCACTTGGCAAGCTTAGAAGGGTTTTTGGGTTTCTAGGGCTTTTTGTATGACTTGACGATCATCAATATAACTTGTGATGTGGATTTGGCAAATTGATAAAATTTAGAAAAATTGATTAGACTCATGATTACCAAATGTATCCACCTTGAAAAACTTGCTTGATACGCCCATGATATACTGCACGATAAACTGCAAATAACACCATCACGCCATTTAATAAGGATAAACTATGAACCAAAAGCCAATTCACCAAAAACAACAAGGCTTTAGTGCTTGGGCGATTTTGCCTTGGCTACTTGCCATCGCTTTGGCGGCTGTGCTGTGGCTTGTCTATGACCAATTACAAAGCACTCGCACAAGCCTTGAGACCGCAAATGCCGCCCAAGTAGAGCAGCAACAAGTATGGCAGCCTAAGATTGCAGAAGCTGGCAATCTGCCTGATGCTGCCAGCCCAATCAGCTCATATCAATCAGCGGTCAAAACCGCCGCTCAGTCTGTGGTCAATATCTATACCACCCAAGATATCAGACGCCAGTTTGCCGATGATCCTGCACTTCAGCAGTATCTAGAACGCTATTATGGCGATCAGCTGCAACAGGGCAATAGCCTAGGCTCAGGCGTGATCGTCTCAAAAGATGGTTATATCATTACCAATGCCCATGTCATCGAAGGGGCTGATGAGATTGTCATCGTGTTCAATGATGGCTCAAAAGCACGAGCAAGTGTCGTGGGTCGTGATGTCGAAAGTGATTTGGCGGTGATTAAAGTTGAGCGAAATGACCTTGTGCCGATGGCGTTTCGTGATACTGCCATCGAAGTGGGCGATGTCGCTTTGGCAATCGGCAATCCCTTTGGTGTGGGGCAGACCGTCACCCAAGGCATCATTTCAGCGACAGGGCGTGCTGGGATTGGCGTGAGTGCCTTTGAAGAGTTTATCCAAACTGATGCCGCCATCAATCCAGGTAACTCAGGCGGTGCACTGGTTGACGCCAATGGCGCTTTGATCGGTATCAATACTGCCATCTACTCTCGCTCTGGTGGCTCAATGGGGATTGGCTTTGCCATTCCGACATCGACTGTCGCAAAAGTGATGAATGATTTGATCAGTAAGGGCTATGTCAGTCGCGGCTGGATTGGTATTGAGTTTGCGCGCTCAAGCGATGATCCGACTGCACTTGAGACGCCAAAGGGCTTGACTGTGGCGCGCGTATTCCCAGACAGTCCAGCGGCGCAAGCAGGGCTACAATCAGGCGATGTCCTGCTGCAGATCGATGATATAGTGCTATCTAATGATGCAAGCCTTGTCAATCTGATCGCCCAAAAATCACCTGGTACGACAGTCAAAGCCACCATCAAGCGCAATGGTCAAGAATTGATGCTGGACATCGTCCTAGCCGAACGCCCATCACTGAGCGCACACAATCAAAGCGAACCAAGTGATGATAAAGCCCAAAACCCGAATGATGGCAGCTATGAAGCACAGCTTCAAAGACTGATCGATGAAGTCAAGCGACTGCAAGGGCAGTAATTTAGCCAAAAATAAAGCGTATGTGATGGCATACGCTTTATTTTTGTAACCCAACTTACTTAGGTATAACCAAGCGATCTTGCTTGTCAAAAAACCGCCGTATCACAAAAACCGCCGACAGCGTACAAGAAATCGTACTGCCCGCACAAATCAAAAACATCGTCACAATCTGATAGCGCACCGCCTGCGTCGGATTTGCGCCCGCTAGGATTTGCCCCGTCATCATCCCTGGTAAGCTGACCAATCCCACAACCATCATCGAGTTAATCGTCGGCAGCATCCCTGCACTGATCGCTGTCGCCATAGCCCGATGACACGCTTCAAAAGGCGTGGCGGATAGAGCAAGTAGAGTGCGGATTTGGCTTTGCTGCTCATGCAGATGCTCAATCAGCCGACCTGTGGTCAGCGAAATCGCCGTCAGTGAATTGCCCAATATTAAGCCCAAAATCGGAATGATATACTGCGGCGCATACCATGGTGATACCTGTAAAATCAGCAGCATCGCCACCAATGTCACCGCAAAAGTCGCCACACCAAGCGCAATAAGCGTATCGATAAGCAAACCTTGATAAGGTTTTTTAACACGGTTCTTAGCAGAAATGGCAGCGATGATGGTCATCGCCGATAAAATCGTCAGCACTTCGACCATCGATTCGCGCGCGAACACCCAAGCTAAGATCAAGCCAATTAAGCTTAGCTGAACAATTGTGCGAATACTGGCTACAATCAGCGTGCGCGCAAGCCCAAGTTTCAGCCACCACGACACAATAATGGCGACCAGTACCAAGCTTGCAGAGATCAATACATCAATGAATGTCAAAGTCATGTACGCACCGCCAAGCAGCCATCTGCCATCTGCCAAATTTGTGTCGCGTACACTTGCTCATCCTTACGATGACTGATGGCAAGCACGGCACGCATCGGATCGGCAGATAGCCACGCCTGCACCATCTGCCACAGCACCCGAGCGGTGACATCATCAAGCGCGGCAGTCGGTTCATCAAGCAGCAGCAAGGCAGGATTTAATTGCAAAGTGCGTAAAAAGTGCACAATCTGCCGCTCGCCACCAGATAAATTTGCGATGTCTTGATGGATAAAATCTGATGGCTTGCCAAATTCAGCTAGGCGCGCGACGCACCACGCCTGATCAAAGTTGCGATCTTTATACTGCTTAAAAGTAAAAGGCAGAGCAAGATTATCAAGCACTGTGCCATCGATCATCACAGGCGTCTGCGTCAGTAGGGCGATTTTGGCGCGCCACTGGGTAGGCTCTGTGGTGTGCTGCGATAAAATATGCCCACGATCATACAATGACACCTGCCCAAAATGCGGCAGCTGATTTGCCAAGGCTGATAATAACAACGACTTGCCCGAGCCTGATTGACCACATAGCACGATCAAGGATTGGCGCGTGATTGTCCCTGTGGCATTATTTAGCAATACTTTATCTTCATGTGTGATACTGATACCATCAAATTGTAATAATGCTTGATCGGTATCTGTAGATAAGCTTATATTCATACGATGATCACACAAGCGATTTCATCAGATCGGCAAACTTCTGCGGTAAGCGATAAGGGCGAATTGCCTTGCCATCATTACGCACGCACGCAAGCGTGATCATGCCTGTGGTGGCAGGCTTATCACTATCAGGTCGATAGATGCTTTGGGATAGGATTAGGCTTGCAGGCTTGATGGTCAGACTATCTACGGTAACGCTCAGCTCATCATCGACCAATAGTGGGGCGATATATTTTAGTTCGGCTTGACTTACCACAAAATGCACCGCACCGCCTTGACCATGGGTATTCGCCGCACTGTCGCCATCCTTGGATAAATCAAAAAAGTAGCCATCATAGCCTAAGGACGCCAACCAATCACGGCGACAATTTTCAAAAAAAGTGAGATGATTGGCATGATAGACGATCCCGCCTGCGTCGGTGTGATTGATATAGACTTTGTAGTTTTTTTGAAAAATAGCCATCATAAATTCCTTGATAATCCGTCTAGCCTTAGCATCGATTGGCTTACTATTGTACACCTTTTCATGGCTTGGTGGTAGTACCAAGCACGGTAAGTTGATGAATGCCAAAGTCATCACAGCACAAAAAAATTTCGCCATTTATCCCAAAAAATTGTTACAATAGTCAGCAATTTTATGTTGTTAGGCGTTTTATGATGACCACATTTGTCAGTTTTAATATCAATGGGCTTCGAGCCAGACCACATCAGCTACAAGCCGTCAAAGAAAGTTTGAACGCAGATATCATCGGATTACAAGAAACCAAAGTGCATGATGAAGCGTTTCCACTCGAGATGGCAAGTGAGCTTGGCTATCATGTGGAATTTTTTGGGCAAAAGTCGCATTATGGTGTGGCACTGGTATCAAAGACAGCACCGATTTTTGTACAAAAAGGCTTTCCATTTGGTGATGCTGAGGCACAGCGTCGTCTGATTCATGCACGCTACGATTTCGATGGTCGTGTGGTGGATGTGATTAATGGCTATTTCCCCCAAGGCGAAAACCGTAGCCATGAGACCAAATTTCCCATGAAGCGTGCATTTTATGCAGATTTGAACCGCTATATCAATGAGTTGACCACGGCAGGGCGTGAGCTTGTCATCATGGGTGATATGAATATCTCGCCACTGGATATCGATGTCGGTATCGGTGAAGTCAATGCCAAACGCTGGCTTGCCAAGGGGACTTGTTCATTTTTACCCGAAGAGCGAGACTGGTATCAAGCCTTGATGGCGACGGGTCTAAGCGATACTTATCGCCTATTCCGTCCAAATGCCGCTGATGAATTTAGCTGGTTTGATTATCGCTCTCGTGGCTTTGAGGATACACCTAAGCGTGGACTTCGTATTGACCATATATTGTGCACCGATGGACTAAAAGCCGACTGTATCGATGCTGGCATCAGCTATGATATTCGCGGCATGGACAAGCCATCAGATCATGCACCGATTTGGGCGAAGTTTGATTTGTAATGGGTTTTGTCATGGTGGTTTGTCAATTGAGTGATGGTTAGGATTATCTCAATTGATTATAAATCAGCCATTTTTTTGACGACAATTTTTTAGATGACTATCAGCGATAAATAGTGACTATCGCAGTCGGTTTTGTAATTTAGCAACATGGAGTGATGTTATGGCAGTCGGTGATATTAGTATTCCGCAGACGATTTATCCAATTTTTGGTGTCAAAATCGGCACGACCAAGGCGCACGTGCGATATGCCGACCGCCGTGATTTGGTGGTGTTTGAGATTGCAAAAGGAGCGAGCGTAGCAGCGGTCACCACTCAAAATCAATTCTGTGCCGCACCTGTGCAAGTACTTCGTAAGCACATTGCAAATACAGTGACTACACATCTACTCATCAATACTGGCAATGCCAATGCCGCAACAGGTGCTGATGGCGTCAAGCGTGCACTTGCCACTTGTGATGCCTTGGCAAATAAAGCTGGTGTGAGTATCGAGCAAATCTTACCCTACTCAACTGGTGTCATCGGTGAGACTCTACCTAGCGACAAAATCATCGCAGGGCTGGATAGTGCTTTGGCAGATTTGTCCGAAAATAACTGGCTGGATGCAGCACACGGTATCTGCACGACTGATACCATCCCGAAGATTGCTAGTGAGAAGGTAAGCATTGATGGCGTGGATTATCACATCACAGGCATCTCAAAGGGTGCAGGGATGATTCGCCCAAATATGGCGACGATGCTTGGCTTTGTGGCGACTGATGCCAAGATTGATCAAGCTGTGCTCCAGTCCATGCTCATCAAGCTAACCAATGCCTCATTCAACCGCATCACCATCGATGGCGATACATCGACCAATGACTGCTGTACGCTGATCGCCACAGGCACAGCCGGTGAGATTGGCGAGAGCCATCCGCGGTTTGGCGAGTTTTATGCTGCACTTGAGCGTGTGTTTGTCCGCTTGGCGACGCTGATTGTGCGTGATGGCGAAGGGGCGACCAAGTTCATCACGGTCAAAGTCACTGGTGGTAAAGACACCAATGAGTGTGCCGATGTCGCTTATGCAGTGGCACATTCGCCATTGGTCAAGACGGCGTTTTTTGCCTCTGATCCGAACTGGGGTCGCATCCTAGCAGCGGTTGGCTATGCAGGTATTGAGCTTGACCAAAGCCGTGTCAGTGTCGCACTCGATGAAGTATCCATCTGTGAGCGTGGTGGATTGGCAGATGGCTACACCGAAGCGCGTGGCAGTGAGGTGATGAAGCGTCCTGAGATTACCGTACACATTGAGCTTGGGCGTGGTGATGCCACAGATACTGTTTATACCTGCGATTTGTCTTATGACTATGTGAAGATTAACGCCGATTATCGTTCATAAACAGGCGAACTGGTGCAAACAGCTATTGTTAGAATTGACAATAGCTGTTTTTTTACTTGCTAAGTGATTCGGTTATTTGATAAGATACAGATAGGTTTTGTTGCAATTCAGCAAGGTTTTATCATCAAAGGGTCATATTATGAATCGTGCTTATCGAGTGATTTTTAACCATGCCACAGGCGTATGGCAGTGTGTGAGTGAATTGGCACGCAGTAAAGGCAAAAGTAAGTCGTTTAAGACTATGGCTTTGGTCGGTGCTGTGATGGCAAGCTCATCAGCGATGGCGGTGGATTATACTTCTAGTACCACAATCACTGATAATCCACACATCATCGCAGGTACCGATACGGTTGATGGCCATCGCACAGTTGTTAATTATCAAAATACCATCATTGGCGACACGACGACTGCCAGTCTAACCGTTACTAATCAAAACGCCAAATCTACTGATGGCACGCTTACCATCGTCTCACCTGAAATAAAAGCCACATCGATCACTCTAGGTCAGTCATCAGGCTCTCGAGGTACTTTGTCCGTCACTGATGTGGCAGCCTTTAGTGCCCATGCAACATCCCCAAAAGCGACGATCGCTGAAAATCTATTAGTCGGTGTTAATGGAGTCGGCCATGTTGCTTTCTCGCAGCGTGGTGAGATTATTGTCGGTAAAGACTTGATCGCAGGTGTTAATGTTGTCAGTAAAGGCAACACCATCACTTTGGGCAAAGAAAATGAATCGACCACTTCATGGGGATCGGATAACCATATTCAGGTCGCAGGACAAACGATTATCGGTGATAGCGGCTCTGCGACTATCAATGCCCAAAAAGGATATTTGATCTCCGATCAAGGCATCATTTTAGGTAATAAACAAGGATCTCAAGGCACCATCACATCTGCTGTCGATATTGGATCTTTTATCACTGGTGTGCGCACCACCCAAGACTTGATCGTAGGTAATGAAGGTCATGGCATCATTGATTTAAAAAGTGGTAGCGTTTCTGCAGGGAACATGATTTTGGGAAAAACCAAAGCAGGTGTAGGCAGTGTTACGCTTGACCAAGAAAATGTTGAAGATCGCTATATCAAAATCTTTGCTGACAATCTAATTGTCGGCGATGAAGGTACTGGCACTTTTACTGCAAAAAACTCAGAAAACAACGGATGGTCAATCTTAACCGATGTCCAAAATGTCATTATTGCAAATAAAGCAGGCTCACAAGGCGTGCTTACGGTTGATAATGCAGCGGTGGATTTTAATGATACGGTTACCGTTGGTAATGAAGGTCAAGGTACGCTAATCATTGACAATAATTCTATTTTTCATGTGGGTAATATCGTTAGAAATCCAAAGGGCAAAGCTACTGTAAAAATTGATAACGCATCATTGATTGATAGTGCCCGCAGTGAGAATAATTTCTTTGCAGGATTTGATAGCACAACCCCAATTGAGCTTGGTGCAGGCGGTGTACTATTCCAAATTGATGCAGATTACACTGATATCAATGGCAATGCGGCTATAGAACCACATTATGTCAGAATCAATCCAAACGCACGCTTGGTGGGAAATGTTGGCACTGCCAAAGGTGATTTATATGAGACATCCCGCCCAAATGTTGGATTTACAAAAACTGGTATGGGTACTTTAGAGATCGATAGCGCATCTATGGGCTGGCAGGGCGATACCATTGTCTCTGAAGGTGTGCTCAAAGTTAATGGCGACTATGCGATGAAAGCAGGGGATCGCTTGGGTATTACCCTATTTGATTTTGATTATTTTGATCAAAAACAGAATGAATGGGTCGATGCCGATGATGTTATTGATCCTAATGCTGACCCATATGGCAAATTTGTCTTTAACGGCACTGCTGACATCAGTAATGGCGAGTTTGTTGTTCTTACACAAGAGTTGATAAACAACACCGACAAATCTGCGGTATGGAAAGATGTCATCACTGCAGAAAAACTAGTAGGGCAATTCAAGCAAGTGACTGATAACAGTCCTTTGGTGACTTTTTATGCGGATTATTCCGATCCAAATAAAGTTCATCTCACTTTGGTTAAGCCTGAAGAACCACAAACGCCTGAAGTACCGCCAGTGGTTGAGCCAAAACCTGAACCAAAACCTGTTGAGCCGCAGCCTGTCGTACCGACCGATCCTGTTGAGCCTGTGCAGCCTGAGCCGACACCACCAGTTGTGCCACCAGTGGAAGAAACGCCTGCTAAGCCTGATGTTCAGCCAGAGCCTGAGCCAGTTGAACCAACACCACAGCCAGAGCCTGAGCCAGTGCCATCGGTGCGTGATGTGAACTTCGTGACTGCGGTCAATGAAAACAACAATACCGATACGCTGTCATTGGCAAGCTTCCTAGATGGTGTCGTGGCAGATGGTTCTGCACTGTCTGATGCACTGCTTCGTGATACGGTGAATTTTGATTCTGCCAAGCTATCACAAGCAGTCAGCGAGCTTGAGCCACTGATGATGGGTGCAGGCAATCGTATTGTTCATGATGCTAATGCACAGGCATTAGGAGTGATTTTTGATACAGATATTAACCGTGATCGTGCCTTCTGGGCGAAAGTGATCGGTAAGAGCAGCACGCTTGATGCTGATGACACAGGCGCGCTGGGCTATAACAACGATGAATACGGCGTGGTGACAGGTATCGATACCATGCTCGATCAGACGCGTGTCGGTGTCGCGGTGTCTTATGTACACAGCGATGCAGACAGCCGCGGACGCACGAATCATCAGCTGACCGCCAAGTCTAAGCAAGCGATCATCTATACTGATCACTATGCAAATGACGCAACCCGCCTGTATGGTCAAGCTGCCATCGGTCGCAGTGATATCGATGGTGAACGCCATCTGAACACGTTGACCAATTCTGTAGCGAAATCAGATTATCAAGCCAATACCGTCAATGCAGGCATCGGCGCGGAATACCGCATCGGTACCAGCGATCGTAACATCACGCCATTTGTGGCATTCGACTATGCACGCGTGCGCGCTGATGGCTATCGCGAAACAGGCGCAGGGGTGTATGATCTGACTGTGGATAAACAAAGCTTTGAGAGTGTGCGTAGTACCATCGGTGCTAAGTTCAATCAAGCGATCACACCAAAGCTTGTTCTAACTGGTAAGCTTGCCGCGGGCTATGAAAGCGGCGATGCGGCAAGCTTCATTAGCGCAGGCTTTGTTGATCATGATGGGCGCTTCAGCACACGCAGCCGCGAAATCGGTCGCACGATCGGTATCGCAGGGGTGGGCGCAACCTATCAGCTGACACCACGGGCTCAAGTCTCAGCGACTTATCAAGGTCAGTGGCAGTCAGGCTATGACAGCCAATCGGCGAATGTCGGCTTGCGTATCGCATTCTAAGCCATCACACCAAACAAAATGCCCAAGCCATCATCGGTTTGGGCATTTTTGTGGGATATTTGTATTTTGATTAATTAAGTATAATCATTACTCTGTAAATGCTGGCACAAAACCACATAAAACTTATGTGCCGCATCACTGAACGCCCGTCCGCGCAAGCGATACAGATACGATGCGCGCGTGATGCGTGGTGCAGTTAGGACGCGCATTTCTAGTCCGTTTTGGGCGACACGGGCGCGTGAATAGGGCAGGCATAAGGTTACGCCCAAGTTTTGGTTTACCATGCTAAATGCCGTGGTCAAAAAGTTCACTTGATATGCGGAGTTTTTCACCATTTGCGCTTCTTCTTCGGGCAGCTCATCGCTGAGTAGATCACTGAACACGCCTGCCATGGTGATCAACTTTTCGTGTTTTAGGTCTTTCCATTCGACCGAGTCGCGCTTGGTCAAAGGGTGCGCTTGTGGCATCACCGCATAAAACGGCAAATCGAACAGCATCTCAGATGATAGGCTGTCACTGATATTACGCGCAGGTGCGATGCCAAAATCCACTTCACCAGATGCCACCGCACTGATCACCGTATCGACTGAACAGTCTTTGACCGAAACTTTGATATTCGGATAAGCGGTGACAAATTCTGCCATCACCTTGGGCAAAATCGCCGCGGCAAGCTGCTGACTGACAGCGATATTCACCACGCCACTTTCTAATGCTTTTAGGCGTCCGACTTCTGTCGCCATGGTCTCGACATCATATAAAATCTTGGTCGCCATCGGATAAATGTGCTGACCTGCGACCGACAAGGACAGCTTGCGCGTGGTACGATCGAACAGCCGCAGTGACAGCGTCGTCTCAAAATCCTTGATCAAGCCACTCAATGCCGACTGGGTCAAATGCAGGCTTTCTGCTGCCTTGGTGAAACTGCCTGTCTCTGCCACTGCCTTGAAGGCGCGCAGTTGTTTTAGCGTGACATTATTTAAATTCATGATCCTTGCTCTTTTTGTTGTCAATACTTATCACAAATCGCGATAAATAATTAAGAAAATACCGTTTTACCTTTTGCCTGATTTTTGGTGAAATACACCTAAGGTTGAACACACAACCCAAGCACATGGCTTAAGCTGATTTTTTTTATAAAGGAGTATAATTATGTCAATCACCCAAGGCGTTCACCATGTCGCATACCGCTGTAAAGATGCAAAAGAAACCGTCGAGTGGTACCAAAAACATCTAGACATGGGCTTTGTGCTCGCCATCGCCGAAGACAAAGTACCGTCCACTGGCGAGCCTGATCCGTATATGCACATTTTTTTGGACACAGGTGCAGGTAATATTCTAGCATTCTTTGAGTTGCCAACCAAGCCTGAAATGGGTCGCGATGAGAATACGCCACTATGGACACAGCATTTGGCACTGAAAGTCAAGGACATGGATACGCTACTTGCCACCAAAGAAAAGCTGATCGCAGGCGGCGTGGATGTACTTGGCCCTGTCAATCACACACTGTTCCATTCGATTTATTGCTTCGATCCAAACGGTCATCGCATCGAGCTTGCTTGTGATGTCACCACCGATAAGATGGCAAAAGCGCTCGATAAAGTCAAGTGGGATATGCTCAATGAATGGGCAGTGACCAAAAAAGCCCCACAGCACGCGCGCTGGGTGCATGATGGCACTGAGCCACCTGAAGTGTGATTTTGGCTTGTGATTTTTGATGACTTTTTTGATTTTTTATAAATTTTAATTAACAACAAGGAAAAAACTTATGAAACTAGCAACACTAAAAAAAGGCGGTCTGGATGGTACTTTGGTAGTCGTAAGCCGTGATCTGAGTATCTGCCGTGAAGTCGCTGACATCGCACCGACACTACAAGCAGCACTGGACAACTGGGATGAAGCTGCACCGAAGCTAAAAGCCGTATATCAAGAGCTTAACGACAGCAAGCAGGGCGATGCCTTTGACCAAGCCGCTTGCCATTCACCACTGCCACGCGCCTATCAATGGGCGGACGGCTCAGCGTATCTGAACCATGTGGAGCTGGTGCGTAAGGCGCGTAATTCACAAGTGCCTGAGTCTTTTTATGAAGATCCACTAATGTATCAAGGTGGTTCGGACAGCTTCATCGGCCCACGCGATGAGATCTATGCCAAAGAAGAGTGGGGCATCGACATGGAAGCGGAAGTGACTGTGGTGACAGGTAAAGTCGCACTGGGCAGCAGCGCAGAAGAAGCCGCTAAGCAAATCCGCCTAGTGATGCTGGTGAACGATGTGTCACTGCGCAATCTGATCCCCGCTGAGCTTGCTAAGGGCTTTGGCTTTTTCCAAAGTAAGCCTGCATCGGCATTTAGCCCTGTGGCGGTCACGCCAGATGAGCTAGAAGACTGGTCAGATGATGCCAAGCTGCACTTGCCACTGGTGGTACATCTGAATAACAATTTATTCGGTCGCCCAAATGCTGGCACGGACATGACCTTTAACTTCGGTCAGCTTGTCGCCCATGCTGCCAAGACGCGTAATCTTGCCGCTGGCACCATCATCGGCTCAGGCACGGTCTCAAATAAGCAGGACAGCCTATGGGGCTCAAGCGTCGAGCACGGCGGTGTCGGCTACTGCTGCTTAGCTGAGCTGCGCATGTATGAAGCCATCGAAGGCAAACCGCAAACTCCATTCATGACCAATGGCGATGTGGTGCGCGTCGAGATGTTCGACAAAGATGGCAATAATATCTTCGGCACGATCGAAAACACGGTCAAAGCGATTTGATCACCGCTTAATCCAATCAAATAAAATCAGCCATGTTCAGTGGCTGATTTTATTTGTTGGGTTTGAATTTAAGGGTTGATAAATTAACAGTATAGGTGTATCGTGCACATCATCAGATAGCCGATAAAAAATTTAATTTAAAAATCATTATCTTATGAATTGATGGTGCATTGAACGCACCTACACAGTCAAACTTACCTTTTAGCATTATTTAGCATCTTGGCATGAATCTGTGGTAGATCTTTAGCCACTTGCGCATAATACGCCTTTAGCCCATGGCACAGATAATTGAGCCGTGTGCCGCCATCATTATCTTTGATAAAGCGATTCTTTGGGCATTCACCCCAGCACAATTTCAAAAATTGGCACTCTTTACAATCACTGGGCAGGTTTAGATGCTTGGCATAACCAAAACTTGCCTGCTGCTGACTAAAAGCAAGCTTACCTTCTTCGATGTCCAAGATATTGCCCAAGTGATATTCAGGATAAGCAAAATGATCGCAGCTATAGACATCGCCATTATGCTCAATGGCAAGCGCCTTACCACAGATCGGTGCGGTGGTGCATTTTTGCGCACCCAAGCCAAACGCCTGCGAGATGGTATTTTCAAATTGATCAACAAACACTTGACCAAAATCACGCTCCAGCCATTCTTGCCAAATCTCCACCAAAAATCTGCCCCAATCATCAGCCGATACCGACCAGTCGGTCACAGCAGCAGGGCGTATGGTGATACGCTTATCCGAGTTTGGGCGAATATAAGCGGTGGCAGACTTGGTAAAATCCAAAGGCTCGACCGCAGGCAGAAACTGAATCATGCGCGGGCGAACTTCATCGCGCAAAAAGCGATACACTTCAAGCGGTGCGCGAGCATTATAATGATTGACCACGCACAGCGCATGAAAAGGAATCTGATACTGGTGCAAAAGCCTGATGGCACGCATGACATAGTCAAAAGTCGGCTTGCCATTTTTGGCGCGGCGCATCTGATCGTGATATGCTGCTTGCCCATCGATCGAGATGCCAACCAAGAAATCATGCTGCTTCAAAAATTCGCACCATGCATCATCGATGAGTAGTCCATTGGTCTGAATGTCATTGACGATGCGTTGATTGGGCTTGGCAAACTGCTTTTGATAAGCGACGACTTTTTTATAAAATTCAAGCCCCATCAAGGTCGGCTCGCCACCTTGCCAAGTAAACATCACTTCGCCAGCTGTCTGCGCATCAATGTACTGCTTGATGTGCGCCTGTAGCACCGCGTCACTCATGCGTGGCTGCTTGGGCTGGTGTAGTAGATTTTCTTTATGTAAATAAAAGCAATACTCGCAGTCGATATTGCACTGCGAGCCGCTGGGTTTGATCATAGTATGAAACGCAAAAACAGCAGACTGCTGCTTTTGCGCTTGGGTTTGACTGCTTGTCATAGATATCCCCAATGGTGTTATCACTCAAAGATCTATCAATCAGAAAAGGTTGGGTTAGTTGGGCTTAATTCCACCACGCTGACGCGCTGAGAATACGCTTCATACTCTTTGACCAGCTCATTTAGGATTTGTGGATGCTCTTTGGCGATGTTCGTCGTCTCACCCGGATCTGCCATCACATCATACAGCTTCCAGCGTCCGATATCGGTATCCATCGCTTCAGGTGGCAGACCATATGGGATAGGGCTGTAATATGTCGCCTTAAAATTCCCTTTGCGCACTTGGCGGTTGCCGTTCATCTCTAAGATCTCAGCGGTCATCGGACCTGTTTGGGCAGCTTGTGGCTTGGCAAGTTGATCGATCAGGCTTTTGCCTTGTAGCGGTGTTTTGCCCACGGGCGTGGCTTTACTGACACCTGCTAGATCCAGTAAAGTCGGCGCAAGATCTTTTAGTGTATTGAACCGTCCTTCGATCGCGCCTGCTTTAGCATTCGGTGCTTTGATAATCAAAGGCGAACGGATGCCACCATCGGTCGTGAAGCCCTTATAATAAGCAAAGGGCGACATCGATGCCTGCGCCCAGCCCAATCCTGTCGAAACATAGCTGCTTGCCTTACCAAGATTATCAAAGCTGTTATCACGAGATTGGCTGATCCAGCCGCCCCATCTGCCTGATTTTTCGCGAGATGCGCCTGCTGCACCATTATCTGACAAGAACACGATCACTGTGTTGTCATATTGACCTGTGGATTTTAGATAATCCATCACGCGCCCGATATTATGATCCATATTATCGACCATCGCCGCATACAACTGCATACGCTTGGATTCTACCGCGCGCTCGTCATCACTTAGACTATCCCACTCAGGCACGCCGATGAGCGGATGTGGCTTGGCTATGTCATTGACCAGACCTAAGGATTTTAGCTTATCAAATCGCTGATCAGCCAGCGCCTGTGGGCCATCGGTATAGCGACCTTGATATTTGTCAATATACGCCTGCGGTGCTTGTAGCGGTGAGTGCGGCGCGGTATATGCCAAATAAGCAAAGAACGGCTTGCCTTGTTGTTTTGATAAATGATCAATCAGATAATCGGTATAAAAATCAGTAGAAAATGCGCCATCAGGCAACTGCACATCTTCGCCATTATGACTGTACAGATCGCGCCCATCAGGAGAATCGAACTTATCTTGATAGCGGTAGTTGTTCGCTTCGCCGTTTAATAAAGCAAAGGCATCGGTAAAGCCCCATGCATTAGGCTGATTTTCGATCTTGCGACCCAGATGCCATTTGCCTGATAAAATGGTGTAATAACCTGCATTCTTAAGCCGTTGCGCCAGCGTCACTGCATTATCCGTCAAGTGACCGACATAGTTCGGTGCTTTGTTCTGTTCAGGTTTATTCAGCTCACGGATATTGCCAAGCCCCACTTCATGCGGATCTGCACCCGTTAGGAACATCGCGCGACTCGGTGATGAAAAAGGCGAGACGAAAAAGTTACTGAAGCTTACACCTTCTTTGGCAAGCTCATCCAAATATGGCGTATCAATCTCACCGCCAAATGGCTGAATGTCTGACCAACCCATATCATCTGCCATGATGACAAGGATATTCGGCTGCTGCGTTGTCGCGCCATCAGCAGCATAAGCAGTGTGGGCAGCCAGCGACATCGCAAGCCCCACCGCCATATACAGCGGACGACGATTATGAAGTACATTTTGCATAATCATTCCTTTGAAGAATTATCATTGAAATTAAAAAATCTTGTACAATCATGCCAGATATCACAAAAATTATGCATCATTTTGATAAAATTTCGACAATTTTTATGCAGTATTATGACACAAGGGTATTGTAATCCCAAAAATGCAATGAATTTATTGCGATTTTGTATAAATAAATCAGAAAAAACCGCTGTAAATTTTACCAAAAAACAGGTTTAATACCAAACAAGGGCAAAAACCTAAGCCTGAAATTTCGCAACGATGTTTATCAAGGAATGCTATTTGGCATCAATTTCACGCAGGAGTATCACATGAAACTAAAAGCAACCGCACTGGTATTGGCAGCACTAGCAATGGCAGGGTGCACGGAAGATGTTGCAACCGCACCTTCAGCGGCATCAGGCGAAAAGGTCGTTCTTAAAGTCTCACATTTTTGGCCAGCGACCGCCATGGCACAAAAAAAGGTGCTTGAGCCTTGGTGCCAAACAATCGAACAACAGTCACAAGGTCAGATGGTTTGCCAATTTTATCCTGCCATGCAGCTTGGCGGCACACCGCAGCAGCTGTTCGATCAGGTGATGGATGGCGTGGCCGACATCGTCTTTAGCTTACCAGGTAATAATGCAGGTCGCTTCCCAAGCATGGAAGTGATGGAGCTGCCATTTTTGACGCGCGATGCCGAAAGCAGCAGCCGTGTGGCGTGGCAGATCTATGAAGAATTTGGTCAAAAAGATTTCGCCAATCTAAAACCATTGGCATTCAATGTCCATGATCGCGGTCAATTCCACAACAATGTCCGCCCAATCACCAAAATCGAAGATTTAAAAGGTCTAAAACTGCGCGCGCCGACACGCCTTACCAATAAGATGCTAGAAGCTTATGGTGCAACACCAGTGAGCCTACCTTTGCCAAGCTTGACCGATTCACTGTCAAAAGGCGTGGTCGATGGCTATGTGCTGCCTTGGGAAGTCGTGCCAACGCTTAAACTGCACGAGATGACCAAATACCATTCAGAGATCAACGAGCCTGATCCTGTGCTATACAGCACCTTATTCACCATCGCAATGAATAAGCAGCGTTATAACAGTTTGCCTGACAATCTGAAAAAAATCATCGATGATAACTCTGGTGCGGATTTCTCAGCGAGCATCGGTAAGGCATGGGATGATGAGCTTGCGCCAGCACGCGCGCACGCGGTGGATAATGGTAATGCGATTAACACCATTGACAGTGCTGAAGTTAAGCGTTTTGAAGAAGCGGCGAAAAAAGTCGAAAGCGACTGGATCAGCGAGATGAATGCCAAGGGCTATGACGGTCAAGCGATGGTCAATCGCGCCAAAGAACTGGTCGCCGCCGCTGCCAAATAATCACCTACAATGGCAGTGAGTTTGGTAAGCGATTAAGTGAATTTAATCAGCTTATGATCAATCACAAGCCAAACTGACTGCCAATCAATCTTACAATAACAAAAAAGGGAATGATATGTCTGAAGCATTTGAGATCGAAGTGCGCGATGATACACCAAAGGATGCGGTGGGTCGGTTTTTGATGGCGTGGTCGAAGCTGTCTGCGATGGGCGGCATCGTCATTTTGGTGGCGATTTGTGTGATTTCGACCGCAAGCGTCATCGGCCGCGCGCTATTTTCTGCACCGATCAAAGGTGATGTGGAGCTGGTGCAACTGGGCTGTGCGTGGGCGATTGCGGCTTTTTTGCCTTATGGACAGATGAAAAAAGCCCATGTAATTGTTGATTTTTTTACCCTAAAAGCACCGATGGCTGTGCGCAAATACTTAGATATCATCGCGGCGATTTTATTGGGCGCGTGTTCACTGGTGCTGATGTGGCGTAGTTATTTTGGGGGCATCACCGCCTACAAAAACGGCACAACGACGATGATTCTGGGTATGCCTGAATGGTGGGCGCACCTAACCATCGCACCAGGGTTTTTCCTACTGGCATTGACATCATTTTATACAGCATGGCAGTTTTTTCGTGATTATGGCAACGCTGTCAAATAAGGATAAGGAATAATAAGATGGATCCAATGATGATCGGACTTGGAATGGGTGCTTTTACCATTCTGCTATTGGTTTTTCGTATTCATATTGGCGTTGCAATGCTTATTGCAGGCGGTATCGGCTATGTGATGGTCGCAGGGTGGGTACCGTTATTAAGCTACCTAAAAGGGATGCCGTTTGCGCGCTTTTCGGTCTATGATTTGTCCGTTGTGCCATTGTTTTTATTGATGGGTAACTTAGCATCGCGTGGCGGCTTGTCCAAACGACTATTTCAGTCTGCCAATGCTTTTTTGGGTCATTATCGTGGTGGGGCGGCGATCAGTGCGGTCGGCGCGTGTGCAGGCTTTGGGGCGATTTGCGGTTCGTCACTTGCCACTGCCGCCACCATGGGGCAAGTTGCCTTACCAGAGCTTAAGCGCGCCAATTATTCAGATGCATTATCAACGGGTGCACTTGCAGCGGGTGGTACTTTGGGGATTTTGATCCCGCCATCGGTGGTACTGGTGATTTATGCTGTTTTAACTGAACAAAATGTCTCAGCGATGTTCATGGCGGCATTAGTCCCCGGTTTAATCGCCATGCTTGGCTATATGCTTGCCATCGCCATCTATGTGCGCCTAGTGCCAAACAGTGGCCCTGCCATGCCGAAGATGAGCTGGGGCGAGCGATTCACCTTATTAAAAGGTGTATGGCCTGTAGTCGCAGTGTTCGTGACTGTGATCGGCGGTATCTATGGTGGTATCTTTACGCCAACAGAAGCAGCGGCGATCGGTACGGTGGCGGTGGCTTTACTTGCCTTAGTGACGCGTGAGCTGACCAAAGAAGGCTTTATGCAAGCACTGCTAGATACCGCTTCATCGACAGCCATGATCTTTTTGATCCTAATCGGTGCTGATCTGCTGAATGCATTTTTCGCCATCTCACAGATGCCTGCTGCACTTGCTGACTGGGTGATCAATAGCGGTATGTCACCATTGACCGTGCTATTTGCCATGATCATCATCTATATTGTGCTTGGTTGCGTGATGGATAGCTTGTCGATGATTCTATTGACCATTCCTGTGTTTTTCCCAATCATCATGGGTCTGGATCTGTGGGGGCTAAACCCAACCGATAAGGCGATTTGGTTTGGCGTGCTTGCCTTGATGGTGGTTGAGATTGGCTTGATCACACCGCCTGTGGGCATGAATATCTTTGTCATCAATAGTCTTGCCAAAGATGTGCCGATGAAAGAAACTTATAAAGGTGTGCTGCCGTTTCTGTGCTCGGATTTGATCCGCATCGTCGCGCTTGCCTTTATGCCAAGTATGGCGCTGTGGCTGGTGCATGTCTTATCCTAAAAAGGGCGGTCGCTGACTTTGGCGACAGTTTATTTGGCTTTGGCTGATTGATTCTAAATTTTTGATGAAATTGCAATAAACATTGATTTTGGCATTCGAAACGATTACAATCGTTGAAATCGGATGCCGTATAAAATAACAATAGATACGCGGTTTTCCACATAAGGAATTGACGCCGCAAAGGGAAGTGACAATGTTTCAAGCGATCACCAATCTCTCGGTGAAACTGGTCAAAAGCTATCTGCCATCACCGTTCGTATTTTGTATCATTCTTACTGTCGCAGTATTTGCCGCTGCGATGATCTTGACTGACCAAAGCATCCTCACCGCTGCCAAATTTTGGGGCGATGGGCTGTGGTCGCTACTTGGCTTTTCTATGCAGATGGCACTGATTTTGGTAACAGGTCATGTACTTGCCAAAGCACCGATTGTGGGGCGGTTTTTGGATAATATCGCCGCCAAAGTCAAAAGCCCAAAACAAGCCATTGTCGCTGTAACTGTGGTGGCGTTGATAGGCTGCTGGCTCAACTGGGGCTTTGGCTTGATTGTGGGGGCGGTCTTTGCCAAGTCTTTGGCACGAAAAGTACAGGGCGTGGACTACCCACTACTGGTGGCTTCGGCTTATTCTGGCTTTTTGATTTGGCATGGTGGTCTATCAGGCTCTATTCCCTTGGCTTTGGCGACTGAAGGGGCGGATTTGGTGCGTATCTCTGGCGAGACCATCACAGCTGCCATTCCTGTGAGCCAAACGCTGTTTTCACCGCTTAATCTCTTTATCGTTTTTGGTTTGCTTATCGGTTTGCCAATTGTCAATATGCTCATGCTACCCAAAGAGCCGACCATTGCCGACCCTGCCAAATTAAGCGAAGCATTGCCAGTGTTGCCACCCACTAATACCCCTGCCCAAAAACTAGATGACAATCGCTTGATGGCACTGCTTATCGTGGCAATGGGGGCGATTTATCTGTTTGGGCATTTTGCCAATAATGGCTTTAATTTGGCGTTAAACATCGTCATTGGGCTGTTTTTGTTTGCAGGGATTTTGGCACACAAAACCCCAGAACGCTACAGCCGTGCCATTGAAGACAGTGCCAAGGGCATTGCAGGTATTGTGTTATTATTCCCATTTTATGGCGGTATCATGGGTCTGATGATGGGGTCAGCCGATGGCGGTCAGTCGCTCGCTGGTATGATTAGTAATGGCTTTGTGGCGATTTCCAATCAAGAGACTTTCCCCATGCTTGCGTTTTTGAGTGCTGGACTGGTTAATGTCTTTGTGCCATCGGGCGGTGGTCAATGGGCAGTACAAGGTCCAATTATGCTACCAGCTGGTGTACAGCTTGGTGTAGAGCCTGTGGTTTCGGCAATGGCAATCGCTTGGGGTGATGCGTGGACGAATATGATTCAGCCGTTTTGGGCATTGCCACTGTTGGGCATTGTAGGGCTTGACGCTCGCTCCATCATGGGCTATTGTTTGATTGCTTTGGCGTATTCAGGTGTTTTGATTTGTGGGGCGTTCTTTTTCTTGGCTTAATTTTTTTTGTACTGTTAAATCAAGATACGGTAGGTGCGTCCCACGCACCATTAAGATGGAGTATTTTAAAGGTGCATACAACGCACTCTACACCAAATTTATTGAAATGTATGAATAATTACCATACTATGTTTAACAACAACCTAAGGAATGATTATGAGTAAAGTATATGACAATGCGGTATCTGCCTTGCAAGGCGTGGTTGCCAACAACCAAACCATCGCAGTCGGTGGTTTTGGGTTATGTGGCATTCCAGAGAGTTTAATCAGTGCTTTGCGTGAGAGTGGCGTTACAGGCTTGACTTGTATTAGCAATAACGCAGGCGTGGACGATTTTGGCTTAGGTTTACTTTTACAAACTCGCCAAATCAAAAAGATGATTGCCTCTTATGTCGGTGAAAATAAAGAATTTGAACGCCAATTTTTATCAGGCGAATTAGAAGTGGAACTTACACCACAAGGCACATTAGCCGAAAAATTGCGTGCTGGCGGTGCGGGCATTCCAGCCTTTTTCACCAAAACAGGCGTGGGTACACAAGTTGCTGAAGGTAAAGAAGTGCGTGAATTTGATGGCGTTGAGTATGTGCTGGAACGCTCGCTTGTGGCTGATGTATCGCTCGTTAAAGCGTGGAAAGCTGACAAAGCAGGCAATTTAATTTTCCGTAAAACCGCTCGCAACTTCAACCCAGATGTTGCCACCGCAGGCAAAATCACCATTGTAGAAGTGGAAGAATTGGTAGAAGTGGGCGAGTTAGACCCTGATAGCATTCACTTGCCTGGCATTTATGTGCATCGCATTGTGGTAAATGCCAATCCAGAAAAACGCATTGAACAACGCACCATTCGTCAAGCATAATTTAAAATTAGGAGAATAATCATGGCATGGACAAGAGAGCAAATGGCACAGCGTGCCAGCCAAGAATTACAAGATGGTTTTTATGTCAATTTGGGCATTGGCTTACCGACTTTGGTCGCCAACTACATTCCTGACGGTGTCAATGTCATGCTCCAGTCAGAAAATGGCTTGCTTGGCATTGGAGCATTCCCAACCGAAGACGAACTTGACCCTGATTTAATCAACGCAGGCAAACAAACCGTTACCACACAAACAGGGGCGAGCTTCTTTAGTAGCAGTCAATCCTTTGCGATGATTCGTGGCGGAAAAGTCAATTTGGCGATTTTAGGAGCGATGGAAGTGTCAGAATTTGGCGACCTTGCCAACTGGATGATACCCGGTAAAATGGTCAAAGGCATGGGCGGAGCGATGGACTTAGTCGCAGGTGTGCAACGAGTGATTGTGCTGATGGAACATACCGCCAAAAACGGAGCATTCAAAATCAAACCACAATGCGAATTACCATTGACAGGCAAAAAAGTGGTACATCGTATCATTACCGATTTAGCGGTTTTGGACATTACCAAAGATGGGCTGAAACTGGTGGAATTGGCAGATGGTGTAAGTTTTGATGAATTGCAAAGCAAAACAGGCGTTAGCATTATTCAATAATTAAAAAAGGAACTATCATGTCAAATTCAGTTGTTATCGTTTCTGCCAAACGCACGCCAGTCGGTTCATTTTTAGGCTCATTATCAAGCCTAACCGCACCACAACTGGGGCAGGTAGTCATCAGCGATATTTTACAAGAAACAGGGTTAAAAGCTGAACAAATCAGCGAAGTGATTATGGGTAATGTCTTGACTGCAGGCGTAGGACAAAATCCAGCCCGTCAAGCAGGAATGTTTGCAGGATTGCCTGTAACCACTCCAGCTACAACGGTCAATGTGGTGTGTGGTTCGGGTTTAAAAGCCGTGCAAATGGGTGTACAAGCAATTTTATGTGGTGATGCCGACATCGTCATTGCAGGCGGTCAAGAATCCATGTCGCAAAGTCCGCATTTTATACGAATGCGTGATGGCGTAAAAATGGGCAATGGCACGCTCACCGATAGCATGGTGGCGGACGGCTTGACCGATGTTTATCACGGCTATCATATGGGCATTACTGCTGAAAATATTGCTGAACGCTTAAATATCAGCCGTGAAGAACAAGACGCATTTGCCTTGTCATCACAACAAAAAGCGACTAAGGCTCAAGCAGATGGCAAATTTGTCAGCGAAATTACCCCAGTTGCCGTACCACAACGCAAAGGCGACCCTATTATTGTGGATAAAGATGAATACATCAAGTCAAATACGACAGCTGAAGGTTTAGCCAAACTAAAACCAGCCTTTAAAAAAGATGGCACAGTAACCGCAGGCAATGCCTCAGGTTTAAATGACGGTGCCTCCGCCGTGCTACTGATGAGCGAAAGCCGTGCCAAAGCATTGGGCTTGCCGATTTTGGCAAAAATCGTTTCGTATAGTGCGACTGGTATTGAGCCTGAAGTCATGGGACTAGGGCCTGTATCAGCGGTGAAAGTTGCCTTACAAAAAGCAGGTTGGAGTATTGCCGATGTGGATTTATTTGAAGCCAATGAAGCATTTTCCGCTCAAGCCTTAGGCGTTGCCAAAGAATTAGGCTTGCCTAGCGACAAGGTCAATGTCAATGGCGGAGCAATCGCCATCGGACACCCAATCGGTGCATCAGGTTGCCGTATTTTGGTCAGCTTAATCCACGAACTTAAACGCTCAGGCAAATCCAAAGGCGTCGCTACCTTGTGCGTCGGTGGCGGTATGGGATTGGCAATGGCGGTTGAAGTGTGATTGCTTGCAAGCACCACAACAAAAAAGCATCTTATCATAAGATGCTTTTTTATATTTTAGAAAAAATTACCAATTTACTGCTGCTTGAATGCTTATTGTTCAACGATAGCAGCCAAGATTTTCTCATCCAAAATCACAAAACCCTGTGCGTGCGTATCAATGATTTTCTTCGCCATCAAAATGCGTAAAGTACGGCTCAATGTCTCAGCACGCAAGCCCAACAATCCTGCCAAATTCTTCTGATTGACCGTCACTGTCACCACGCCTTTGGCATCTGCATAAGCCAGCAAATAATATGCCACCTTCGCCTGCGCGGTCTTTAGACTCAATAAATCATACAACAGATACTGCGTCGATAGCTGCCTGTGCATCTGCGCGCCATACCACAAGAACACACCGCCTAAATCAATCATTTTGCCAAGTTCACTGATCGGCAATAATGCCACAAAGCTTGATTGCGCTGCCTTAGCAGTAAGCTGATGGCTGTCTTGCTGTGCTGATAAACTGTACTGGCTATAAGGCGTATGATCAGATGATATTGATAAGCTATGATTCACAGTTGGCAAGCTTTCATTGATCATAAGTACCTGCTGTGATGTATCCATACGCGTATCAAAGCTTGCCATCAGACTTTCTTGACCATTAGGCTGCTGACGATAACAGTTGATCGCGCCATCGAGCAAGAAATACACATAGCGCACCTTGTCATACTGCAGATAAATCAAGCTATTTTTCGGATAATGATGAATGCTAAGCACGGATAGCAACGCCTGCTTATTGACACCTGCCAAAAGTGGATGGCAGCACAGTCGCTCCAGATACGCGGTTTTTTGATCATCGAACAGTTTTTTCATAGCGATACACAGCCCATCAGATAGTCCATCAATTCACCCATTCACGGCCCTTGTCATTCATAGTGCTTAAAGATGAGTTATTGTAAAAAATCCCACCACGCCTGCTAAGTGTGCTTAGGTGGCAAGCAGCGGCGGGGTGTTTACTACTTTTGGCTAGATTTTTGACCTTTTAGGGCATGGCAGATGATCGCGCTTTATTTTATGCTCATGATCACCAAGCCAACCGAAGCCGTTTTGGAATTATCATGAATACATCATTAACTGATTTATTAGCCAATAATCAATACTGGGCAGAGTCACTGAGTGCGCGCGATCCTGAGTATTTCCCCAAGCTATCCAAAGCCCAATCGCCCAAATACCTATGGATCGGCTGCTCAGACAGCCGCGTGCCTGCCAATGAAGTGGTGGGCGTGATGCCAGGGGAGCTGTTCGTGCACCGCAATGTCGCAAATATGGTGGTCTCAACGGACATGAATCTATTATCCGTGTTGCAGTACGCGGTCGATGTACTGAAAGTCGAGCACATCATCGTCTGCGGACATTATGGCTGTGGCGGTGTCAAGGCGGCACTCAGCCAAGAAGAGTTTGGCTTGATCGATAATTGGCTCAGACCGCTAAAAGGAATGCGCTATCAGTACCGCGATGAATTTGAAGGTCTTAGCGGTGATGATGAGCTGAACTTACTGTGCCAAATCAATGTCAAACGCCAAGTCACCAATGTCTGCCACACCACCATCGTCCAAAACGCATGGTACCGCGGCGATAAACTTGCCGTGCATGGTTGGATCTATGATATGCACGATGGGCGCATTCACGATCTGGGCGTGAGTATCAGTGATACCGAGCAGCTAGCATCGGCGTTTGTGTATTCACATTAAAGGGTGGGGTGATAATTTTCATCACTAGGAATGTGGATAATGATGAATAAACTTATCAATTGGCTAAAAATTATTGATTCTAATCAAGTCAAAACTACCCAACTACACCCAAAGAAGTATCTCGCTGTAGCCGTCTAGGCGATGGTTGGCTGATTAGTCACACTTTATAATAAAACTTGGCTTGGCATCTGCCAATGCAGCATTTTTATCACAACGAGGAAAGCAAGATGAGCCATTTACTCGACCAATTTCGTTTCTTTAAGAAAAAAACTGGCGAATACGCAGACGGACATGGTGAAGTCCGTGATGAAAGTCGCGATTGGGAAAATTTCTACCGCAATCGCTGGCAATATGACAAAATCGTCCGCTCAACACACGGCGTAAACTGTACAGGCTCATGCTCGTGGAAAATCTATGTCAAAAATGGCTTGGTGACTTGGGAGACCCAACAAACCGACTATCCGCGCACCCGTCCTGACCTGCCAAACCACGAACCACGCGGCTGCCCACGCGGTGCAAGCTATAGCTGGTATATGTATTCGGCAAACCGCCTAAAATACCCAAAAGTGCGTAAACCACTGCTCAAACTATGGCGCGAAGCCAAAGGCAAGCACAAAGATCCTGTGGACGCATGGGCAAGCATCGTCACCGATCCTGCCAAGACCCAAGCGTATAAATCTAAACGCGGCTTGGGCGGCTTTGTGCGCTCTAGCTGGAATGAAGTACTAGAGATCATCGCTGCTGCCAATGTCTATACCGCCAAGACCTTCGGTCCTGACCGCATCATCGGCTTCTCGCCGATTCCTGCGATGAGTATGGTCAGCTATGCAGCAGGCAGTCGTTATCTGTCGCTGATTGGCGGTGTGTGCTTGTCATTCTATGACTGGTATTGCGATCTACCGCCTGCCAGCCCAATGACTTGGGGTGAGCAGACCGATGTCCCTGAAGCTGCCGACTGGTATAATTCAGACTACATCATCGCATGGGGTTCAAATGTACCGCAGACGCGTACCCCTGATGCGCATTTCTTCACCGAAGTGCGTTACAAAGGCACAAAAACTGTCGCAATTACTCCAGACTATGCCGAGATTGCCAAATTGTGCGACCTATGGCTAAACCCAAAACAAGGCACGGACGCAGCCCTTGCCCAAGCATTCTGCCATGTGATTATCAAAGAGTTTTATCTTAAACAGCCAAGCGATTATTTCCTTGACTATGCACGCCGCTATACTGACTTGCCAATGCTTGTGATGGTAGAAGGGGAAGGCAAATCAGCTCGTGCAGGGCGTTTTCTTCGTGCGTCTGACCTTGTGGATAATCTTGGTCAAGAAAACAACCCAGAATGGAAAACCATCGCCCTTGACCAAAACGGTGAACTCGTCTCTCCGATTGGTTCTATCGGCTATCGTTGGGGCGAATCTGGTCGCTGGAATCTTGAAAATAAAGAAGGCACGAACAATAGCGAAGTTACCCTACAGCTTTCGCAAAAAGGCTCAGGCGAAACGGTGGAAGTCGGTCTTGACTACTTCGGTGGCGGTGAGCATCCGTACTTCACTTCTGCCAAAGGCGATGACATTCAATACAAAACCCTGCCTTGTCGCACCTTAACCCTTGCCAATGGCGAAACCGCCAAAGTCGTCACCGTATTTGATCTGATGCTAGCGAACCTTGGCGTGGATAATGGCATCGGCGGCGATCATGTCACCGATGATTATAATGATGCAACTGTGGCAGGCACACCAGCTTGGCAAGAAGTCATCACAGGCGTATCTCGCGAAAAAGTCATCCAAATCGCCCGCGAGTTCGCTGAAAATGCACACAAAACCCACGGCAAATCGATGATCATTATCGGCGCGGGCATGAACCACTGGTATCACATGGACATGAACTACCGCGGCGTGATCAATATGCTCATTCTGTGCGGCTGTATCGGTCAGTCTGGCGGTGGCTGGGCGCATTATGTCGGTCAAGAAAAATTGCGTCCACAAACAGGTTGGGCACCCTTGGCATTTGGCTTGGACTGGCATCGTCCGCCGCGTCATATGAATGGCACAAGCTTCTTTTATAATCACTCAAGCCAATGGCGTCATGAGAAAGTGTCAGCGCACGAGATTCTATCACCGCACGCGGATAAGTCACAGTTCCCTGAGCATATGCTTGACTACAACATCCGCGCCGAGCGTGCAGGGTGGCTACCATCAGCACCACAGCTGAACCAAAACCCACTTGCCATCGGTCGTGCTGCCAAGGCATCAGGCAATGCTGAAAATTATGTGGTCGATGGTCTGGAAAATGGCTTAATCCGCTTCGCTGCCGAAAGTCCTGATAATCCTGCCAACTTCCCAAGAAACCTATTCATCTGGCGCTCAAATCTGCTAGGTTCATCAGGTAAAGGGCATGAATATATGCTGCATTATCTGCTTGGCACTAAGCACGGTATCCTAGGCGATGAGACCATTCATGATGGCATTCGCCCAACTGAGATTGATTTTGAGCCAACTGGCGCGACTGGCAAGCTAGACTTGGTCACGACGCTCGATTTCCGTATGTCATCGACTTGTCTGTATTCTGATATCGTGCTGCCAACCGCGACTTGGTACGAAAAAGATGACATGAACACATCGGATATGCATCCATTTATCCATCCATTGACCGCGGCGACCGACCCTGCTTGGGAATCAAAGACCGACTGGGAAATTTATAAAGGCATCGCCAAGAAATTCTCAGAATTAACCGATGGACACTTGGGCGTAGAGACCGACATCGTCACCTTGCCGATGCAGCACGACAGCCCAGCTGAATTGGCGCAGCCATTTGGTGGCACAGACTGGAAAACTGCAGGCGAGCGTCCAATTCCAGGTATCAACTGCCCGCACATCAAGGTGGTGGAGCGTGATTATCCTGCTACTTATGAGAAGTTCACTTCATTGGGCGGCTTGATGGATACGCTTGGCAATGGCTCAAAAGGCATCAACTGGGACACCACAGAAGAAGTGCGCCACTTGGCAGACCTAAACTACACCGTCGCTGATGGTGTCGCCAAAGGTCGCCCACGCATTGACACTGCAGTCGATGCTGCCGAGACGATCTTAATGCTTGCCCCTGAGACTAACGGTCATGTGGCAGTGAAAGCTTGGGCAGATTTGTCCAAAAATACAGGTCGTGATCATACGCACCTAGCCAAGTCAAGCGAACACGAGAAAATCCGCTTCCGCGACATCGTCGCTCAGCCGCGTAAGATCATCTCAAGCCCAACTTGGTCAGGTCTAGAATCTGAAAAGGTCAGCTACAACGCAGGCTACACCAATGTGCATGAGCTGATTCCTTGGCGTACGATCACAGGCCGTCAGCAGTTCTACCAAGATCACCCTTGGATGCAGGCGTTCGGTGAGCAGATGCAGCAGTATCGCCCACCGATCGACACCCAAGCAATCGAAGGCTTGACACGCTATCAGTCTAATGGCAATAAAGAAGTGGTGCTAAACTTCCTAACACCGCACCAAAAATGGGGTATCCACTCAACTTATTCAGAAAACCTACTGATGCTGACCCTAAGCCGCGGCGGCCCGATTGTGTGGATGAGTGAGATCGACGCTAAAAAAGCAGGTATCGTCGATAATGACTGGATCGAAGTGTTCAATGCCAATGGTGCGATCACCGCGCGTGCTGTCGTCTCTCAGCGTGTCAAAGAAGGCATGACCATGATGTACCACGCCCAAGAGAAGCTTGTGAATATCCCTGGTTCTGAGAACTCAGGCACGCGTGGCGGTATCCACAACTCAGTGACGCGCGCGATCTTAAAGCCGACGCACATGATTGGCGGTTATGCACAGCAGTCTTATGGCTTTAACTACTATGGTACAGTCGGCTGCAACCGCGATGAATTCGTCGTCGTGCGTAAGATGGCGAACATCGACTGGCTAGAAGGCAAGCCTGATGACAGCCTGCCACAGCCGCTGCCTACTACCATTGACTGATGGGCAAGCCCCTTTGGCAGGATAATCAAGCCTTGTCAAAGGGGATACAATAACTTAAACAGTTGGTATTGTTAAAATTATAGATTTTAACAAATTTTGGTGTAGGGTGCGTTGCACGCACCTTCAAAACCCCAAATCTTAATGGTGCGTACACCCTACAGTCTGTTGATTGAACAATACCAAAAATTACCAAGCAAACGCTAGGTCAAGGAAATTAAGATGAAAATTCGTTCACAAGTGGGTATGGTGCTAAACCTAGACAAGTGTATCGGTTGCCATACTTGTTCTGTTACTTGTAAAAATGTCTGGACCAGCCGTGAAGGCATGGAATACGCATGGTTTAATAATGTCGAATCCAAGCCCGGTATCGGCTTTCCTAAAGAATGGGAAAACCAAGACAAGTGGAAAGGCGGCTGGATTCGTAACGCCAATGGCTCAATCAATCCTAGAATTGGTGGTAAATTTCGTATTTTGGCAAATATCTTTGCCAATCCTGATTTACCAACGCTAGATGATTATTATGAGCCGTTTGACTTTGATTATCAGCATCTGCACACCGCGCCGATCAGCGAACATCAGCCGATCGCACGCCCGCGCTCGCTGATCACTGGCAAGCGTATGCAAAAGATTGAATGGGGTCCAAACTGGGAAGAGATCCTAGGCTCAGAGTTTGAAAAACGCCGTATTGATAAGAACTTTGACAATATCCAAGCCGATATCTACGGTCAATACGAAAACACCTTTATGATGTACTTGCCGCGTCTGTGCGAGCATTGCCTAAATCCAACTTGTGTGGCGTCTTGTCCATCGGGGGCGATCTATAAGCGTGAAGAAGATGGCATTGTTCTAATTGACCAAGAAAAATGCCGCGGCTGGCGTATGTGTATCTCTGGTTGCCCTTATAAGAAAATTTATTATAACTGGAAATCAGGCAAATCTGAAAAATGTATTTTCTGCTATCCACGCATCGAATCAGGTCAGCCAACCATCTGCTCTGAGACTTGTGTCGGTCGTATCCGCTATCTTGGCGTACTGCTATATGATGCTGACAAGATTAAAGAAGCAGCAAGTACGCCAAACGAAAAAGACCTATACCAAGCACAGCTTGATGTATTCTTGGACCCAAATGATCCAAAAGTCATCGAGCAAGCGCTAAAAGACGGCGTGCCGATGTCGGTCATTGAATCTGCTCAAAAATCACCTGTGTATAAGCTTGCGATGGATTGGAAATTGGCACTGCCACTACACCCAGAATATCGCACCTTGCCGATGGTATGGTATGTACCGCCACTATCACCAATCCAAAACGCCGCCGAAGCAGGGCAGGTGGGCATGGATGGCTTAATCCCTGATGTCGATAGCCTACGCATTCCGCTTAAATACCTTGCCAATATGCTCACCGCAGGCGATGAAGCCCCAGTGAAATTGGCACTAAAACGCCTACTTGCCATGCGCTCTTATAAGCGTCTGGAGCTGGTTGAGAAACAAGACGCCACCGCCGTGCTTGAGTCTGTGGGCTTGACCAAAACCCAAGTCGATGAGATGTATCGCTACCTTGCGATTGCCAATTATGAAGATCGTTTCGTCATTCCGACAGCACACCGCGAAGAAGCGATGAGCGATGTCTTTGCTGAGCGTAATGGCTGCGGCTTTAGCTTTGGTGAAGGCTGTGGCGGCAGTAATGATGTCAATATGTTTGGACAAAAGAAAACCAATCGCCGCGAGATGATCGAGACGGTACAGACTTGGGAGAGCTAAGATGGATTTTAAATTATTAAAAGTCATCAGCGTTCTACTGGATTATCCTGATGATGTGCTGTTTGGTGATGATCATCTGGCAGAGTGTCGCAAGCTTGTGATGACATCGAAGCTGATCAGCCCTGAAGTACGCGCCGAGATTGCCAAGTTCATCGATGAGCTTGGCAGCATGGGCAGCATCGAAGCGCAGTCGCGTTATGATGGCTTGTTTGAACGCGGTCGTAACTTGTCGCTGTGGCTGTTCGAGCATGTACATGGCGAGAGCCGTGACCGTGGGCAGGCGATGGTCGATCTGATGGCGCAGTATGAAGCGGCAGGCTTTGAGATTGGTATCAAAGAGCTGCCTGACTATCTGCCGATGTATCTTGAGTTTTTGGCATATCAAGCAAGCCAAACCGATGACACCATGCAGATTCGCATGGACATCGCTGATATCAGTCATATTCTGACCGTGCTTGCTGCGCGTTTGATTGACAAAAACAGCACCTATGCCAGCTTATTTAAAGCACTGCTACAGATTGCAGGCAAGCCCTTGAGCGTCATCGATGATGAGCTTGCCAAGATGGGCAAAATCGCCGATGACACGACGATGGATGCCATTGATCAGGCATGGGAAGAAGAAGTGGTGGACTTTTTGTCCGCCGAACAACAAGACCGCTGCCCAAGCAACCAAGTCAATCAGCGCGTCGCTGAAACCTTGGCACAAACCGCTAATAAAAACGCCGAAATCCCTGTACACTGGGTCGGCTTTGACAAACCGAATACTCGCACCAACCGTGATAAAGGGGTGAACCTATGACAACTGCCGTAACCGCCGCATCGATGGGGCTTGATCATCTTAATTGGCTACAGATTTTTGTTTTTGGCGTGTATCCTTATATTGCCTTGGCTGTGTGCGTGATCGGCACTTGGGCACGCTTTGATCTGTCGCAGTATTCATGGAAAACCGGCTCAAGCCAAATGCTCAATGACAAAGGTATGCGCATCGCAAGTAACCTATTTCACATCGGCATCATCGGCATTTTGCTGGGGCATTTTGTCGGTATGATGACACCTGCTGCGATTTATCATCATTTCATCAGCACCGAGCATAAGCAGCTACTGGCGATGGTCGCAGGTGGTGTGATGGGTGTGCTGTGCTGGATTGGTCTTGCCATGCTTCTGATCCGCCGCTTTACCGATCCGCGCATCAGCCATACTTCTAGCTTCGCTGATAAGATGATTTTGGTGATCTTGTTCATTCAGCTGAATCTTGGACTAGGCACGATCATCGCATCGACTCAGCATATGGATGGCTCGGTGATGGTCGCGCTGTCAAGCTGGGTGCAGAACATCACGATTTTGCGCCCCGTACACGCGCTCAATCAGCTGCATGACATTGGTCTTGTGTATCAGTTGCATGTGGCATTGGGGATTACCATCATTCTGCTATTCCCATTCACGCGCCTTGTGCATATCATTTCTGCACCGATTTGGTATTTGGGTCGCAATTATCAGATTGTGCGTCAGAAAAAAGCACAATAAACCACCAAGAATAACTATAATAATAAACGCTATCAGCTCCACCACTGACCACAAAGGCTTACGCATCCTTGCCTTTGTGGTTTTTTATGGCAGTTTATTATGAAATTATGGTAAATTATTAGGATAAATTATTGAATCAAGTTATTAAGCCAAAACACCAAAGCCGTATCAGTTTTTGAGCTAAAATAACAAAATCATCAACTTATAAATCCCAAGGACAACGCATGAAACGCCATCCTTATCTACAGCCTTTATCTCGCGAACATCATTTAGGCTTGGTGCTTGCCAATCATGCAAGACATTGCCAAGATCCTAATGAGATTCACACACATTGGCAAGCGATCACGGCATATCTTGATCAGCAGATGCAGCAGCACTTTGCCATCGAAGATGGGCTGATCGCACAATTCGTCACTGACAGCGGTGATTCAGACGCGATGGCACTGATCGCCCAGATGCAAGGGGAGCATCGCGATATGGATAAACTTCGACATACTACTGATCCAAGCTTGACAGACCTGCACGCCTTAGCCGATGCCTTGACGGCGCACATTCGCTATGAAGAACGGCAAGTATATCCAGTGATTGAGCGGATTTTGGATGATGTACAGCTATTAGCGATTTATCACGCCAGCCATCCTGATGTCAAATAGGCGATAAATCCGCCCACATTCCCCCAAAGAAGTATGGCAAAATCTGAACCCATCCTTGATAATGGCTTATCATCAATCTTAAGGGGAAATGTATGAGCGTTGGCACTTTTACACCGTCAGCAGACAAGACTGACACCAAGCCTACCACAGGTGGCTGTGGCGGTGGCTCATGTGGCTGTGCAGGTGAGCACGAACAGGCGCATACCGTCGAAGAATTTACACCAATTGGGCTTGTCGAAGACGATGACGGCATTCGTATCATGCCGACTTCAGATGACCTGACCAAGCCATCATCAGATGCTGAATTCATCAAAAAAGCACTCAGCGAAGAAAAGTCCAATCACAGCAATCTGATCGCATCCAGTCGCCAAACCCTGCCAAAAATTAGCGTCAATGGCGTAGCAATCCCAGAATCTGCCATCGCTGCAGAGACCCAGTATCATCCTGCCAAAAGCCAAGAAGACGCGCTGTATCTAGCCGCTCAAGCCCTAGTCGTGCGCGAGCTGCTGCGCCAAGAAGTCGCCAAGCAGCAGGGTGATGATGCATGGCAAGCGGACGAAGAATCCGCCATCGCCGCACTCATCGAGCGACAAGTCCACGCCAAGACGCCTGATCGCGCCATCTGTCAGCAGTACTATGACGCCAATCGCACGCAGTTTATCACACCGCCGATCATGAAAGTACGCCATATCCTGCTAAGCAGCCCACCCGAAGAAGGTGAAGAGCGACTACAGCTGAAAAAACAAGCCAGTGAAATCATCGCCACACTCAGCCAAAGCACAAGCCGCGACAGTGATTTTATTGAATTTGCGCGTCGCTATTCGGCGTGCCCGTCCAAAGAAGACGGTGGCGAGCTTGGCGTGGTCCAAAAAGGCAGCACTGTGCCTGAGTTCGAAAAAGCAGTATTCGCGCTGCCTGTGGGTGTCGGCGTCAATCCGATCGAGACACGCTATGGTGTGCATATCGTCGAAGTGCTGGACAAACAAGACGGCAAGCAACTTGATTTCGATGGTGCGTATCCGATGATCGAAAATCAGCTCAAGCAGCAGTCATTTCACCACAGCCTGTGCGATTATTTATTTGAACTAAGTAAAAAAGCAGACATCGTCGGTATCGAGCTTAGCATGAACGAAGAAAATGTCTATCGTGGCTAATAAGTAGGTGAATATGATCAGTGTCAATCAATTAAAACAAGCCATCAGCGAGCGTGTCGCTGCCTATACCGCCACAGATAATCCTTTATCAGCTCGTCAGACGATGCGTATCGCGCTTGATGATGCCTGCCATCACATACTGGCGACAGACATCACAGCTCATCTGGATATCCCACGCCAAAACCTATCGGCGATGGACGGCTTTGCGTTTACTCATGGTAGGGATCTTGGTGATGGCAGTATGCATGAGATCATCGGTGAATCGTGTGCAGGTGCACCGTTCGTAGGTGATCTGAAAGCCAATCAAGGCGTACGCATCTTCACAGGTGCAGTCGTGCCAAGCGCGTGCGATACGGTGGTAATGCAAGAAAATACCAACTTCACAGACATCAAAGACACACTGGATAAAAGCAAACCCTATCAAATCACACTCACCAAATCCGCCACCATCGGCGCGAACATCCGCCGCCAAGGTGAAGAGATCAGCCGCGGTGATGTGCTGCTGCACACAGGCAAACGCCTAAACCCCAGTGATGTCAGTCTGCTTGCCAGTATGGGCTATAATGCCGTGGCTGTCTATGCGCCACTTGTGGTGGGGATCATCGCCACAGGGGATGAGCTGGTTGCCATTGGTAATTCACTGGATAATTTAGCACAGATTTATAATTCGAACACACCGACACTCAAGGCATTATTGCAAAAGCTGCCAATCACCATCAAAGACTATGGCATCACCAAAGACACACTCGATGCCACCATGCAGACAGTTGCACGCGCCATCAAGGAGTGCGATGTCATCATCTCCAGTGCTGGGGTGTCGGTGGGTGATTATGATTTTTTGACCCAAGTGGTTGATAGTCTTGGTAAAATCAATCACTATAAAGTGGCGATGAAACCGGGTAAGCCCTTTGTCTTTGGGGAATTTGGTGATTGTGATCGCACGGTGCTGTATTTTGGATTACCAGGCAATCCACTCTCCACCGTGGTCGGCTGTATCAACTTCGTGCGTCCTGCACTGTGGCAGGCATTAGGTGCGATTGATCCACCACAGATTTTAAGATTATCTGCACAATCTGCCAATGCGATCAAGAAAAACGCAGGGCGGCGCGAATATCAGCGCGGATACTTTGAGCAGGGTGAACATAGCTTGGTGGTGTCATCCGCCAGTGCCCAAGACTCGCACCGCATCAAGCAGCTATCACAAGCCAACTGCCTGATCGTCCTAGATGAAGACTGCGCAGGTGTGGCAGCAGGTGATCAGGTGATGATCGAAGTGTTTGATTGGGCGTGATGGGTCAAACCATCTCCCCATAAAGCTCAAACAAAAACGCCACTCGCTCTGCTTCATCGGCAAATTTCTCTTTGCGATAGGCTTTGTCCACTGCCAAATCTAAATTTTTATGAGCTTGCGTTAATGCGGCGATGATGCTGGCTTGTTCTTCTTCTAGGCGCATTTGCTGACTGAGTCACGCATGAAGCCAAATAGATGAATATGATCGGCAAGCTTGGCAACTGGAATAATGGTCTGCATCATCTCAGGCGTATCAGCTTCCAAGTCATACAAATGCAACCACTCAAAATCACAAGTGATGACATAGCGCGGCAGATCTTCGCGCGCGACTTTGGCGGTGGCTTACAGATAGGCTTTATTGAGATCTTGACCGCGAGATTTCTGTTCGCAGATCAGCTTGCCACGCCAAAATACATCGATGAAACCTTGTGAGCCTTTGAGCTTTTTGAGCCCAGCTTCAAAGATGGCGACTTCACGGCGATTAATCCCAAAGATGACGAAAAACTCATTCCAAAAGGTTTGGCTTTCGGCTTTTTCGCTGGTTTCGTCTGCTCAACGCAGGCTGAATGCTCGGGCGTTTTTGATGATTTGATTGCGTGAAATCGGCATGGTGCTTCCTTTGTAGCCTAAAGGTTCGGTGGCGGTATTGTAGCACAGTTTCACACAGGATGGGATGGGGGATAATGACACCAAAATGCCACTTTATAGATAATAAATCTCATCTGTCAGCCGTTCGATCTCTGCCTTGTCATGGCTAACATACAGCATGGGAATGTCGGTGCTGTCGATCACAGTTTGGAAAAATGGCAAAATCTCAGCCTTATGCGCGCCATCCAATGCCGATAACGGCTCATCTAATAGTAAAAGTCGCGGCGAATACAGCAGGGCACGACCTAGGGCAACTCGCTGCTTTTCACCGCCAGAGAGTTTGGCAGGCATCCGCTTAGTCAAGTGTTCTAATTTTAATAATTGAACAATCTCATCAGGGTGGAATTTTTGTTCACTTAAAGTGATATTACGATAACCATAGAGCAGATTATCCATCACGCTTTTGTGGGGAAATAGCTGTGCGTCTTGGAATACAAGTCCTGTGCGGCGGCTTTGGATGGGAAGATTGGTGCGCGTTTGGGCGTCGAACCACACTTGATCATCGATACTGATGATACCTGATCGCGGCGTGTGAATGCCAGCGATCGCGTGCAGAATGCTGGTCTTGCCCGTGCCTGATGCGCCGTATAGCCCGACGACTTGTGCAGAGCTACACAGATCGACATCGAGCATGAATCTACCCAACTGTAAGGTGAATTGACAATTAAAACTCATCGTCCTAGCCTTGTTTTTTGGATACGGTTATACCACTGCGCAAGCCACATCGCGACGAACGCCACCGCGATGCTGATGAACATTAAGCGTAGGATTTTCTCATCGCCATTGGGCTGCTGTAGTAGGCTGTAGATCGCCAAAGGCAAGGTGCGCGTCTGCCCTGCGATATTCCCCACGAAGGTGATGGTCGCGCCAAACTCGCCAAGGCTACGACAAAAGGCAAGCATCGCACCGACCAAAATCCCAGTCTTTGCCAAAGGCAGGGTAATGCCAAAAAATACCTGCAAGCGACTTGCGCCCAAAGTCATCCCTGCGATCTCAAGCCGTCTATCTACAAGTTCAATGGCAAGACGCACCGACTGCACCATCAAGGGAAAGCCCATCACGCTACTCGCCAAGACCGCACCTTTCCAATCAAAAGCCAAAGTCATGCCGATCTTGGCTAAATACTGCCCAAGCACGCCTTGACTGCCGAAGGTAATCAAGAGCAAATACCCTGGTACGACAGGCGGCAATACCAAGGGCAAAAAAACAAGCGTCTCAAGCAAAGACTTACCAAAAAATTCCTTACGCGCAAGCACATAACCCATCAGTAGCGCAGGCAGAATACTGATGGCAAGACTACTCAAAGCGATCTTGCACGACAGCGCGATCACTTGCCATTCGTCATAGCTTAGACCCATCATGGCAGCACCACAAAGCCGTATTTATGATAAATCGCCTGCGCTTGCTTACTTGATAAAAAATCCACATACTGCAAAGTAGCACCACGCCCACTTACCATCGCCACAGGGTAGATGATCGGATCGTGGCTGTCAGTAGCAAATCGCGCCACCACGCTTACGCGATCAGATGCCACGACATCGGTGGCATAGACGATGCCAAGCTCGCACTCGCCTTTATCGACGAAAGTCAGCGCCTGTCTGACATCTTCGGTCTCGACAAGCTTGGGCGTTAATGCCTGCCACATTCCCAAGTGGCTCAAGGCTTGCTTGGCATATCTGCCTGCAGGGACGCTATCAGTATTACCGATACACAACTTACCACGAAAGACAGCAACATCGAAGCTGCCATCATCGGCGATCGGCACAGTGGTCGGGTGATTTTTTGGGGTGATGAGCACAAGCCGATTGGACAGCAGCTGATGATAAGCCTGATTTGCCAAAGCTTTCTTATCAGCCAAATACACCATCCACGCCGTATCCGCTGAGATAAAGACATCGGCAGGGGCGTGATTTTCGATTTGCTTGGCAAGCGTGCCTGATGATGCATATGATGTGTGAATGCTGATGCCGTTTTGGGCTTGATAGATGGCATTGATCTCATCGATGGCATTGGCAAGGCTCGCTGGCGCAAAGACGGTCAGGCTATCTTCTCCATCATCACGCGCGCCATCAGACTGCGTACAAGCAGCTAGCGCCATCGCCGCCATCATCCAAGCCATTCGCGCCATCGTCTTAACCCATTGATCAGCCATTATTCGACAGCCACAGACTCTCATCGCTGTCAGTGTAGAACTCTTGTTTCCACACAGGAATCTCAGCTTTGATCGCGTCCAGTAGCCAGCGACACGCATCAAAAGCAGGGTAGCGATGGTGTGCCGTCACGCCGATCCACACCGCCATATCACCGATGGCAAGATCACCGATGCGGTGCATGGCGACAGCGCGTTCGATGTCAAATTTGGCTTTGGCTTTCTTGATCAAAAGCTTGCCTTGATTGAGCGCAAGCTGTTCATAGCCATAATAAGTCAGCCGATCGACAGGGCGAGCATTGTTGTGATTACGCACCCAACCTTCAAAGGTCGCAAGCGCACCACAGCTACCATCGAGTAGAGATTTTTTAAGCACAGCTTCATTAATCGGCGTATCCATCAGCGCAAAGCCATCAGTAATGGCAGTCTGATACGCGTCATCATGGCTTAATGTGATAACTGATGATCCTTGGTGTAGTCGCATATCAGCCCCCTGCCACAGGTGGAATAAAAGCAATAACATCACCATCATTTGCAGGTGTATGCCAATCGGCGATGTGATGATTGATCGCCACAGCAAGCTCATCTTGGCTAAGTGTAAAGCCATAGCGATCGCTTAAATCTTGATAAATCTTAATAAGATCACCGCTATCGACAGTCAGCACTTCTTCATCACGCTGTACGATCTCGGCTAAGCTTGCGAAATACAGCACGGTGATTGTTACATTATTTGACATAATCAGACTTTCCCCCAGTTTTATTGACAAGGCAAATATCACTGATGGTGATGTCATGGCTTAGTGCCTTGGTCATGTCATAGACGGTCAAGCACGCCACAGATACCGCAGTCAAGCTTTCCATCTCTACGCCTGTCTTGTGCGTAACCTTCGCAGTGGCAGTGACGATGATCGCGCACATTTCATCATCATAAATAAAGCTCATCTTAATGGTGTCAAGTGGTAGGGCGTGGCATAGCGGGATGAGTTCATGGGTTTTTTTACCCGCCATGATACCTGCGATGTGCGCGGTGGCGGTGATGTTGCCTTTTTTAGTCTGTCCATCGGTTTGCTTGATCGCTTGATAGATATCCGATGGAAAAATCACCTTGCCTGTGGCGGTGGCGGTGCGCGTGGTTGCGACCTTGTCACCGACATCGACCATGGTAATGTTGCCATCTTTATCCAGATGACTTAGGGTGTGAGTGTGTGCTGTATGATCTGTCATGAGTATATTTATTAGATTAAGTTATCAATGATATGCTTGTAAAGCCAAATGAAAATCTTGTAAAGTATTAAAATTCACTAACTGCCGCCACGCACTCGGCACAGTGACAGTCGCAGTACGCTGATCAGCCAAAAACCGCATCACCGAACGCTCGCCTGCATCCAGATACGCCATCAAGCTTGGCAGAAGTCGCGTATGATACAGTCCAAGCAGTGGATAATCCTTATGATCTTTCAGATAGATCACATCGTAGGGCAGAGCGTGCGTATCGTTTTGCTCATCATTATTCACAGATGTTTGTGAAAGCTTGTCTTGTAAATGTACAAACAGCCGATCCGCCTTGATAAGACTATCGCAGCTGATGATAAGCAGATAGCCATCTGCTGTGGTTGGATTTTTCATCACATATTTCATCGCGCCGCAGATGGCAGACAGCGCACCTGCACCTTTGCCATCGGTATCGCTCGGCAGATGGTCGCTGATCGTCTGCACTGATGATTGCTTGCTGAAGTTTTTACCATTATCAGCAAGCAATACAGGGCAGCCGAGCACCTGTGCGTGGCATAGATGATGATCAAGCACGGTCTTACCATCAGGCAAGGGCAGCAGTGCCTTGGGCTGTCCCATACGGCTAGACTGTCCCCCTGCTAGGATTACGACGGCTGATGGCTGCATAGGGCTTAAGCCTTTGGCAAGCTTAGTGCGATGGATTTTCGCGCAGCAGATGCGGCACGAAGTTGCACGGACGCGTGCGATTATCCAGTTGGTCTTTGATGATGCTTTCCCAACCCGTACGGCACGCACCTGTCGAACCTGGTAAGCAGAAAATTACCGTACTGTTCGCCATGCCTGCCACCGCGCGCGACTGTAGCGTGGACATACCGATTTCGCCATAAGACAAATGACGGAACATCTCGCCAAAGCCTTGCACTTCTTTATCAAACAGCACCGACAACGCTTCAGGCATATTATCACGATGATAAAAACCCGTACCGCCCGTGGTGATGACGGCATTGACATTCGGATCGGCGATCCATGCACTCACCACCGCGCGGATTTGATAGACATCATCAGTGGTAAGCTTGCGATCGATCAGCGTATGACCTGCAGCGATTAGACTATCCGCCAGATATTTGCCCGATGTATCTTCATCAAGCGTGCGCGTATCCGACACCGTCAGCACCGCGATATTTAGCGGTACAAAAGGCTTGTCGGCTTTTTTGGTCTCAGGTTTGTGATTTGGGTCGTTGCACAGTTCGCACATGGTGATTTTCCTTGATTGAGATTTTTACAATAATAAATAAGCGGCAAAGATGATGGCAAAGTCAATTGGCAAAGCAATCAACCGCCAACCATCGACAGATTACGCATGATACCGCTATCGGCACTGTGTAGGTGGTGATGTTCAGGTTTGATTGGCATCAAGCCTTGCAGCGCACCGATCAAGCCATCGGTATCGCCTGCACTCAGATAAGTGCGGATGTCATAATTTTGGTGATCGAACAGGCACAGATGCACTTTGCCAAGGCTGCTGACGCGCAAGCGATTGCAATTATCACAAAAACGCGGCGCATACGGCTCGATCAAGCCAATCTTGCCCAGATAATCAGGGTGGCTGTATTCGATCGCAGGGCCGCCATCTGTAGGTCGCGCCGTCGCCGTCCAGCCATGCTCTTGTAAGTAGGATTTGATGTGCTGACTGCTTGCGTGCTGCGCAAAAAACAGCTGACTGTTGTCCGATGTCTGCATGAACTCGATAAAGCGGTAAGCGACAGGGCGATCTTTGATGAAATCAAGAGCTGCCATCAGATTATCATAAGCAGTATCAGCCATCAAAATCCCATTTAATTTCAATGAGATATCAGTACTGTCAAGCAGCTTATCAATGTCATGTAGCAGTTGTGGCAAGCTGTCATGTCCTGTGATCTGATGGAAAATGGCAGGATCAAAGCTATCAATGCTGATGTTCAGCTTATCCAGTCCTGCGCTGCGCCAAGCCGATAGGTGCTTGCCAAGCTTATAGCCATTTGAGCTGATGCACGCGGTCTGAATGCCTGCAGTGGATTTGGTAAGGGCGATGATGTTGGGTAAATCACGGCGCACCGATGGCTCGCCACCAGTAAGACGCACCTTGGTCGTGCCAAGCGCAGCAAAGCCTGTGAACAAGGTTGAAATTTCATCTAAGGTCAATTCGTTATCAGGTCGCTTACCTTGATAACCGTTCGGCAGACAATAATTGCAGCGAAAATTACAAAAATCGGTCACAGATAAGCGCAGATAAGTCAGCTTACGATGAAAATGATCCGTCAGATGATCAGGGGTCAATTCACTGTGATGAAAAACAGAACCAGACAAGCGATGCTCTGCAAGGGCTGCAGATGGGGTGTGGATTGACTTTTTCATGACAGTGAACTTATGGGCGTTGCCTCGGTGATGGGTATGGCACTACTATAACAAAGTTCGGCAAACGCCCCTATAACCCCATGGGCAGGGTTTGTGTCGGATTACTACTACTTTGGGTGTATGCAGGGCTTATAATTGATACTGTCCCACCGCCCAGACCGCGATCTCGACACGCGTACGCAGACCGATTTTGCCCAAGATATGCTTAACATGAACTTTCACCGTCGATTCGGCGATACCAAGCTTATTGCCGATCATCTTATTGCTCATGCCTTGGGCGATCATCTGCGCCACTTGCACTTCGCGTTCTGTCAGCTCATAGCCGCTGTCAGCTTGCACAGGTTTTCGCATCGCTTGGGCTAGGATTGGCGCAAGACTTGGGCTGATCACCAGCTCCCCACGCAGAATCTTGCGCACATCGGTGATGATCTCTTCAGGCTCCATGTCCTTAAGTAAATAACCATCGACGCCCAGCTGCAGCGCGTCTTGGACATCTTTACTGTTATCCGATACGGTGAATAACAAAACCTTAGTCTCAAGCCCAAGCTCGCGGATCTTTTTGAGCGTCTCGATGCCGTTTAGCACCGGCATACTGTGATCCAAGATCACCAAATCCACCGACTGCTCCGCCAAAATCTCCAAAGCTTCCGCACCGTGATTGGCTTCGGCGATGACTTGCACATCTTTTTCTAGGCTTAATAAATCCGCCAAGCCGCGGCGCAGCATCGGATGATCATCGACAAGCAATAGGCGCGCAGGACCGGCAGCGGTGAAGATTTTTAGGGTCATGGAAAAATCCTTAAACTGATATAAATTTAAACGATATGTAAATTTAGCTAAACTTAGTCGAGATAATATCAATAAACTTAATAAAATAATTTATCAATTCATTCTTTCATAAAACTTCGGCAAAAAACAAATCTTAACAATCGTGCCCGATGGCGCGTTATCACGGATCTGAAATTCACCACCTAAGCTGTGGGCGCGCTCTTGCATGATCTTGAGCCCATGATGCTGCTGACTGCCTGCGTGCTTAGACAAGCCCACGCCATCATCGCTGATCTGCAGATGCACGCGCTGACCTGTATCATCCGACTGCTGATATAGCTGGACAGAAACTTGCTTGGCGTGCGCATGACGCTGAATGTTCGACAGTGCTTCACGGGTGATTTGTAATAAATCAATCTGCTCGCCTGCGCTTAGGTTTTGGCTTAGGATACGATTATCAAGCGTGATTTGAAAATTGCCCTTAGCCGCAAACTCATCACACGCTTGCTCGATGGCGTGATCGAAGCTGCCTGATTCGATTTTTAAACGGAAAGTGACCAACAGCTCTCTTAGCTGTGTATAAGCGCTATCAAGCCCTGTGCGCGCCTGTGTCAGCACTTGTAATAGGCTGTCGCTTGACTGTGCCACACTTTGTCCATCGGTGCTGCCGTCAGCATTGGCATCAGTATTTTGCGCCGCTTCAGACAGCTGACGCGCGTGCGTGCCAAGCATGGCAAGCTGAATCTTCAGATACGACAGCGACTGCGCCAATGAGTCATGTAGCTCGCGTGCGATGGTGTTGCGCTCTTCTAATAAGATCAACTGATGCTCTTGCTGACGCTGCTTTTGGATGGTAAACACAAGGCTGATTAGGCTTGCTAGTGACCGCACAAGCTCATCGGCGACAGCAGGGTTTGGGTGCGAGCTTGACTGCTCATGCACCATCAGCTCACCCCAATAGCTGTTCTGCGCGCTGATCGGATAGATGCGCGTCGTTGGGCGCGACTTGAGCGAACACCGTGCGCAGTTGCCGATGGTGCAGATCTTGCCCATGCGTGGCGCTGATGCATCTTGATCATGTCCGTGATAACCATCCAACTGATGGCTGTGAATGCTGACGCTGTCTTTGACAGCGCCTTCTTTGGATGAGATGATAATCTTATTCGGATCGGTCGTATCCATCACCAATTCATCAACATCATTGATCTTTAAGCGATCATGCAAGCATAGCGTAAAGCCGAAATTTGGATTGATCTTGGAGAAATTTTCAAGCAAGTGATGCAGCTTGGATAAAGTCACTGGCTCTTGGTTTAATTGATTAGAAAAATGATACAATAAAGTCAACAGTTGATTGGCTTGGGTTAGATGCTGCGTTTTATTTTGTACTTCTTGGTTCAGCTTGGTTTGATGTGCGCTGATGGTATTTGCCATGTCATTGAACGACTTGCTCAGCGTCTCAAACTCACGATAACCTGCCAATGGTGCAGGCACATAATGCCCACTGCGAAAATGCCGCGTGCTAAAAATCAGCGAACGAATCGGGCTTAGTACATTGTGCTTCAGCTCATACATTCCCATCAATAGTGTCAATAAAATCACCACCAATGCCGACATCTGTAGCACCTGTTGCCAGTGTTGACGGCGTTCGCTGCGCACTTGGATGCTCTTGGTCAGCTCATTGGCAGCGGTGATATACACGCCTGATGCATCAAGAACGGCAGGGGCGTTATTTTCAAGTAAAGCAGGCTTGAGTACCTGTTGCCAATGCTGCATCAAGGCTTGGGTTTGGTCGTCGATCTCCGTATCTTTATTAAAAAGCATATCTTGATACGCATCCAGCACATCAAGGCGCGACTGCATATCATCGATCAGCTGCTCATTGATCGGCAGATTCGGATCAAGCTTAAAATGTGTATCGATCGGCAAGGTGGTATTGGTCTTTAGTAGATAGTTAATCCGATAAGTCGCCATACGAATCGAGCCGACCGAGTTTAAGGCTTGAGCGTCCGATTTCGACACCCAAGCCAGCAGTGCCGATGTACTTGCCGTCGCCGCCGCGAAAAACACGATCATGCACACCGCCACCCACGCACGCACCGACAGCGATCTGGGCAAAATGGCATCGAGTCGCAAGTTTGGCATATATACCCCCAAAAAGCCATCGGATTTTTAATCAGTGAAAAAATATTGATTATAATCAGCCAAGCCAAAACAAGTCTTTGAAAACACTGATAATTATACGCTAATCCCTGAGAAATCCAACTACCGCTTAAGTAGTAGTTGATGGTATTTTAGCCAAAAGGAGTGTCTTAAATGCTTGATTTAAATCAACTAATTCAAAAAATTTTCACTTTATTATAGTTTGTAAATCTTCCTTACAGCCGTTCAATCCAACCTTATGATATTGAACGCATTCTTGTTATGTTAATTTAACATAGTTAAACAAAAGAGCATCTCATGGCTACGAAATCCACCCTTGTACTCATCTCATCGACCATCGCTTTTACGGTGTGTTTTATGATTTGGATGATGTTTGCTGTGCTTGGCATTCCCATTCAGCAGGCACTTGATTTGAACGAAACGCAATTTGGCTTATTGGCTGCCACGCCTGTGCTGACAGGTTCGCTGGTGCGTTTGCCACTTGGCATGATGACGGATAAATACGGCGGACGCATCGTGTTTTTTGCGCTGATGTTGTGCACCGTTCTGCCGATTTTTTTGATGGGTTATGCTGATCAATATTGGCAGTTTTTGTTATTGGGTCTGTTTGTCGGTTTGGCGGGCGGCTCGTTCTCAGTTGGCATCGCCTATGTCGCCAAGTGGTTCGACTCAAGCAAACAAGGCTTTGCCATGGGTGTGTTCGGCGCAGGTAATGCCGGCTCAGCCTTGACCAAAATGGTCGGCCCTGCGATCATCGCCATGGGCGCATCGACTGCTGTGAGCGCGGCAGAAGGGTGGCGGTTCTTGCCAAAGGTCTATGCAGGCATCATGCTCATCACTGCAATTGGCTTTTGGTTTTTTAGTTTTGATAACAAAGCACATCGCACCGCAAGCAATGTCAGTATCAGCAGTCAATTAGCTGTGCTAAAAGATAAAAATGTTTGGCGATACAGCCAATATTACTCGATCGTCTTTGGTGGCTATGTCGCATTGGCATTGTGGATGACCAAATATTATGTCGGCGAATATGGCTTTAGCCTGCAGACAGCGGCATTTTTGGCGGCGTGTTTTAGCTTACCCGGTGGTGTTTTGCGCGCACTGGGTGGCTGGCTGTCAGACAAATATTCAGCACATACCGTCACTTGGTGGGTGCTGTGGGCGTCATTTTTGCTGCTGTTTGTGCTGTCATATCCACAGACATTTCTCACCATTCAGACGGTCGATGGCGAACAAAGTTTTTATATCGGCTTAAATGCCACCATCTTTACTGTCTTGATTTTCTTACTTGGCATTGCCTTTGCCATCGGTAAAGCATCGGTGTTCAAATACTTGTCCGATGAATACAAAGACAACATGGGCGCGGTCTCAGGCGTGGTCGGTTTGGCAGGTGGCTTGGGCGGCTTTATTCTACCGATCATGTTCGGTGCTGCCGTGGACATCACAGGCGTGCGCTCATCAGCATTTATGATCATGTTTGGCGTGGTGTGGGTAAGCTTGATTTGGATTTATTTATCAGAAGTTAAGCCAAAAATGGAAAAAGGCCATCAGCCAAAACGCGGCTAATTGTGTAAAATTTATTAAAAAATACTCGCACACATAATGTGCGGATTTGGAGAATGTAATGAAAGATGAACTCAAAGGTGGTCGCCGTATTGACGACTGGCGACCAGAAGATGAAGCCTTTTGGGAAAATGGTGGCAAACAAGTCGCCAGCCGCAATCTATGGATTTCAATCCCTGCGCTACTGCTTGCCTTTGCGGTGTGGGTGATTTGGTCGGTGATCGTCGTGCGTATGCCTGAAGTGGGCTTTGGCTTTGATAAAGCGCAACTGTCGTGGCTGCTTGCCTTACCTGCCTTATCAGGGGCGACGATGCGTATTTTTTATGCCTTTATGGTGCCGATTTTCGGTGGCAGACGCTGGACGACAATCTCAACCGCATCACTACTGATTCCGACCGTGTGGCTTGGTTTTGCAATCCAAAACCCTGACACGCCGTTCATAACCTTTGCGATCATCGCGCTGCTGTGTGGCTTTGGTGGGGCGAATTTCTCATCAAGTATGTCGAACATCTCGTTTTTCTACCCAAAATCCAAGCAGGGCATGGCATTGGGTCTGAACGCAGGGCTGGGTAATTTGGGCGTCTCAGTGCTGCAGTTCGTCGTGCCTGTGGTGATTGGTTTTTCGCTGTTTGGTGCATTGGCAGGTGGCGGACAAGTCACCCAAGAAGGCAAGACGCTGTACTTACAAAATGCAGCTTTTGTCTGGGTGATTCCGATCGTCATCATGACACTGCTTGCTTGGTTTGGTATGAATGACTTAAGCGGCGCGAAAGCATCATTTAAAGAGCAATCGGTGATCTTTGGGCGTCAGCACAACTGGATCATGTGCATCTTATACCTAGCGACTTTCGGCTCATTCATCGGCTTTAGCGCGGCTTTTCCGATGGTCATCAAGCAGTCTTTCCCTGAAGTCGATCCTTTAAAAGTGGCATTTTTGGGCCCGTTGGTCGGTGCATTATTCCGTCCTGTCGGCGGTTGGCTGTCGGATAAATTGGGCGGCGCGCGCGTAACTTTGTACAACTACATCATCATGACGGCGGCCGTCATTGCGGTGATGTATTTTCTAAAAGCAGGGAATTTCACCGGTTATTTTGCTTGCTTTATGGTGCTGTTTATCACCACAGGTATCGGTAATGGCTCAACTTTCCGCATGATTCCTGTGATTTTCCGCACCATGCACGAGCACCTAAACTCTCCAGATCTCATCAATCAAGCGCGCAAAGAAGCAGCGGCCGTGGTGGGTTTTGCAGGGGGCTTTGCGGCGTATGGTGGCTTTGTCATCCCAAAAATGTTCGGCTCAGGTCTGGGTGTCAATGGCACTTTCATCGCGCTGATCGTATTTTATGTGGTGTGCATCGCGCTGACATGGTGGTACTACAGCCGTAAAGGGGCTGAATATCCATGCTAAGATAGCAGATATTGTAAAGTTTATATACAATAAAAATGGCTTAGATTTTTGCTAGGCCATTTTTTATTATGTTGATTTTTAAACGATTAATTAGCGCAAGTCGGACAAGTTAGGTTTTTAATAAATTGCATTTTTTGTAAACTTGCACGCGCGCCGTGCCAAATTACCAACTGATTGGCGATAGTATTGATGTCCTTGCCCAGATAATGCAAGGCAACATCTGCGCCCAGTGCACCGATCATCGCCACCGTGCTTGCCAACACACCCGATGTCGCACAGTTGGCTTGCTCAGCTTTTGGCGTACCAAAAACACAAGTGTAGCAGCCTGTTTTATTCGGTTCGAACAGAGCCGCCTGCCCAACTTCTGCGATCGCAGATAAAGACAACAGCGGCGTGTTCAGCTGCAGACTGGTTTGGTTTAATAAAGTTCGGATGGTAAAATTATCACTACAATCAATCCATAGATCTGCGTGCAGATTATGTAGATGATTTACAATATTATCATGATCCAGTTGGGTATGGTGTGCGTGGATGTCCACCAGTGTATTTTGTGCGCTAAGTGCTTGTTTGGCGCACAGCACTTTGGGTTTGCCGATGTCATCTGTCGTATAAAGCAGCTGCCGCTGTAGGTTACTGTCATCGACCGTGTCATGATCAAATAGATGCGCCACGCCCACGCCTGCACGCACCAGTACAGGCGTGACCATCGCTCCAAGTCCGCCCATGCCGATGATGGCAATGGTGCTGTTTTTGAGCCGAAGCTGTGCATCGATGTCCCATCCGTCCAATAAAATCTGACGGCTGTAGCGCATCATCTCAGCATCGCTCAGCATATCGATGGGGTGTTTGTCGCTTTGATTTGTTAAGTTTATTGACATAATACTTACTCGTTGTAGATTGATATAGTCTGCCTATTTTATTGATCAGCGTCAATACACCTTATGGATAAGCGAATGGGCTTAAATTTTGGGTTGAAAATTGTTATACTTCAATTTTCATTATCAAGAAATTTCCCATGAGCACCTTCATCCTAGACGAATTTTTGACCTATAAATTACACCACCTATCCAAGCTCATCGACCAAAAGCTTGACTTTGGCAACGATGAATACGACATTTCCTACAGCGAAGGACGGGTGCTTGCGGTGATTGGCTATCATAAGACTTTGTCGGTCAATGGGCTTGCCAACAAAAGCAACCTTGATAAAAGCCAAGCCAGTCGCGCTACCGCAGCCCTTGTGGATAAAGGCTTGGTCGCCAAAACCAAAAGCGATAGAGACAGCCGCAGCTTTGAGTTAAGCCTGACCACTAAAGGGGAGCTTGCCTATCACGCCATCATCCCGCGTATCCATGAGCGTAATGAGCTTGCCTTGTCCACTTTAGATGATGATGAGCGCAAGCAATTACTTGCCTTGCTTGATAAAGTGGTGGATGGATTGGGGTGATTTTCTAATCATCACCAATTATCATATTTTTCAATAAATATCACAGATTTACCGACAATTGAAATCTTGAATGCATGGCATTATTTTCTTATAATAGTTGCGTACACAACTAATTTTTAACATAAGGAAATGAGCCAATGACGCACAATCCCACCACCACACCGCGACACTCTTTGTACCACGATTATATCGTCCATCCGCATTTTTATCCCAAAGACGGCGCGCAAACGGATGCGCCTGTTACCATCGTCGGCGCAGGTCCGATTGGGCTTACTTCAGCGCTGCTACTTGCCAAGCAAGGCATCAAATCCATCGTGTTGGCAAGCGAGCTACAAGTCTCTGAAGGCAGTCGCGCGCTCGTTTATACCAAGCGTTCGATGCAGATTTTACACACAGCAGGGGTGGCAAAGCGCATTGTTCAAAAGGTTTTGCCGTGGACGGCAGGCAATTCGTTTTATCATGGCAAGCAAGTATTTCGTATGCAAAACCCAAGCGATGATCACGATGTCTTTGCACCGCTTAATAACTTGCAGCAAAACCACCTTGAAGGCTATTTAATCGATGAAGTACTAGCCAACCCAAATATTGAACTTAGATTTGGCAATCTATTGATCGATTTTACATCTGAAACTAATGGCGTGGTACTGAAAATTGACACGCCAGAAGGTGAGTACAGTTATAAGACGCCTTGGCTGATTGCTGCAGACGGCGGTCGCTCTTTTGTACGCAGCAAACTTGAGCTGAAGCTTGAAGGCAGCAGCTATGAAGGGCAATTTGTGATTGTTGATATTAAGGTGGATTTGCCACTGCCGACCGAGCGTTTGGCGTATTTTTCGCCTGAATGGAACAAGGGCAATACCATTTTATTGCACAAAGAACCCGATGGCATTTGGCGATTTGATTATCAGCTGCCACTAGAAGTTTCTAATGAAGAAGCGCTAAAACCTGAAAACATCGCTCACGCGGTCAATTCTCAGCTTACCATGATGGGCTATGGCGATTTGCCTTGGGAGCTGGATTGGGGTTCGGTGTATTCGGCGCGTGCTTTGACTTTGCCAAATTATGTCTATGATCGCATTTGCTTTGTTGGTGATGCGGCGCATTTGTTGCCAATTTTTGGGGTGCGTGGGGCGAACACGGGCTTTCAAGATGCCATGGATTTGTGCTGGAAATTGGCAAGTGTGATTCAAGGCTTTGCAAGTGAAGATTTTCTAAATAGTTATAGCGATGAACGCGTCACGGCCACGCGTGAGATTATTGATGAAGCGGGCAAAAGCACGCGCTTTATGGCGCCACCGAGCAAGGGCTTTCGTCTGCTGCGTGATGCGGTGTTGTCGCTGTCGCTTGAGCATGAATTTGTTCGTCCGCTGTATCATTGGCGCACATCGCGACCACACAGTTATGCGCATTCTAGCTTAAATGCAGCAGGCGATGATAATGCGATTATGCACGCAGATCTTGCCAATGGTAGCCTATTCCCTGATGTCAAAATGGATGATGGTAGCCTATATGATGCCTTGGATTATCAGTTTGCTGTGGTCTATTTTGGACAGACAGTACCACAAGATTTACACGATGAAATCACAGCCATCGCTAATAAATTACCAATTAAACTTGTAACAATCAGCGACGCCAATGCTGATGTTGTGGTGGATGCTGCTGTGATTGATGCGCGCTACCATGCTCAAGGTGGTGAAGTCTATTTGGTGCGTCCTGATCATCATATCGCAGGGCGTTGGCAGAGCTTTCAAAAAGATGCTATTAAAACCTATTTTGATAAGTTTAACTAAATAAGGAAAATTATGAAACAACTAACAACTCAAGAATTAGAAACCATTTATGATGCTTTGGCAACCGCACTGGATGGTATCAATGAAGAAAAGCAGCTGTTATTTTTGACCAAATTAACACTATTGCTTACCAATGAAGTGGGTGATCTGTCCGTCATCGAAACGGCAATCAAATCCGCTGCAACTTTTGAAAACTAAAACAATCCAAGCAAATCATAGATACACCAAGTTGGCTTTTTTAACTTGGTGTTTTTTATACCCAAACCCCCACATCATTCATCAAAATTTATTCGAAAATAAGTTAATAAAGGTCTATAATAGGCAAGAATAATGACAAGGAAATTTGCCATGGCACAAAATACAGACAAAGCACCGAAATTGTACTTACTAACCAATGACGATGATATTCACACCTTGCTTGATAAGCTTGAGCGCGTGCTATCTACTGGCGTAGTATCACTACTGCAAATCCGTCGTAAAGCCACGCTGAAGCAATTCGACCTTGCAACCGTGTATAAAGAAGCCGAGCTGATCGTCAGCCTTGCCAATGACTACGACATCGATATCGTGATGAATGATGATCTTGAGCTGGCTTCACACTTTGGTACAGGGCTGCACCTAGGGCAGCGCGACGGCAGTGTGCGCGTGGCGCGTGAGATCTTAGGCGATGATGTGGTGATTGGGCGCACTTGTCATGCTGATATTGCATTGTTTAAAGAAGCTAAACGAGAAGGGGCGAGCTATGGTGCGATGGGGACGGCATTTGCATCGATCACCAAACCGCGCGCAAGCATCGTACCGCGTGAGATCTTACGAAAAGCAAGCCAAGTGGATCTGCCGCTGTGCGTGATTGGTGGTGTCGCACTTGATAATATCTACCAGCTGCGTGATGATCTGCAAGGTACACCACTGGACTACATCGCAGTGACAGCTGACATCATGGGGCATTCGGTGGACACCATCGAACAAAAATGCCACGCATGGGCAAACAAGCTACAGCACTGGTAATAATTAAGAATTTATTAAAATTAAAACTTGGTGAGTGATGAGAATTTTATTGGTCGAAGATGATGCGTCCCTGGGTCAGACTATCAAAGACTGGCTGGATATGGACGGCTTGGCGGTTGATTGGGTACAAAGTGCAGCGATGGCGATCGGCGCGCTCAAGAACCACAGCTATGACTGCGTACTATTAGACCGCGGTCTGCCTGCGATGAGCGGCGATGAAGTGCTGCGCTTTATCCGCAGTGATCGACTGCCTGTCGCGGTCATCATGATCACCGCCCAAGACAGTATCAAAGATCGCGTGACGGGTCTTGACTTGGGTGCAACGATTATCTGATCAAACCCTTTGATTTAGAAGAAATGTCAGCGCGCATCCGTGCCGCAGTGCGCAAATACAGCGATACAGCGCGCACGCCGCTACTGACGCACCAAAGTGCAGCAGGGCGTATCACGCTCAATCCTGCCGCCAAGACCGTCACGCTCGATGATGCACCCATCGCACTCACCCAAAAAGAATACATCGTCCTACACCGCCTGCTGAAAAATCCCCAACACATCATCTCAAAAGAACAGCTCGAAGATGCGCTATACAGCTGGGGTGATGAGATCGAAAGCAACGCCATCGAAGTGTATATCTCACATCTGCGCAAAAAACTTGGCATGGCAAGTATCAAAACCATTCGTAAGCAAGGCTACACATTAAGTGAGAGTGATAATGTCTGATCACTTCACAAGTTTTTCACTGATGCGTACGCTATTGTTATTTTTCGTGACTGCTGTTGCTGAGATTTTGGGCTGTTATTTTCCGTATTTGATGTTCAATCAAGGCAAGTCCGCTTGGCTGTGGCTGCCGACCATCATAAGCTTATTGGCATTTGTGTATCTACTTAGCCTACACCCTGATGCATCGGGTCGTATCTATGCAATGTATGGCGGTATCTATATCTGCACGGCATTGATTTGGCTAAAAGTGGTGGATGGCGTCAGCCTAAGTACATGGGACATCACAGGAGCTGCTGTGGTGCTAGTTGGTACCTTGATCATCATCCTACAGCCGCGTCAGGGGATCTGATATGAGCACCGCCGTTTCTTTAAAATCCCAACTGATCAAAAGCAGTTTGTTCATCAGCTTGCTATGCGCCATATTTGGCTTTGTACTGATTTGCCTGTCGGTTTCTTATAGCAGTGATGAAGTGTTTGATGAATTACTAGAAAGTAATGCCCATGCGCTGCTTGGTGAAAATAGCGCTGCTTATCCTGACATAGAGCACAGTTTACAATATCTCAATGATGAGATGGATATTGAATATCAAGTTTATAATCAATCAGATCAATTAATAAGCAAAACTGAACACGCACCGACAGTGGCATTTGTTGATCAATTTGATCATGACAGCTTTTATAATGTCTGGCAAGATGGCAGACTGTGGCGTGTGTATGCCGCACATGATCATGACCAAAACCGCTTCGTACAAATCGCTCAGCCGTGGCGACAGCGTATCGAATTTGCCTTGCCGATCGTTAGTAATTATGTCGGTTTAATGCTACTACTCATCATCGCGCTGGCACTGGGTAATGCATGGTCGGTGCGCAACAATCTTAAGCCGCTCAATCAGCTGCGTGAAGAAATTAGCCAAAAACATCTGCAAAACCTATCACCAATCACGCCACCAATTGTGATTAGCGAAACCAAGCCACTACTTGAAGCCATCAATCAACTGTTTGCACGCTTGATTCGTGCCAAAGAAGCTCAGGAGCGATTTACCGCTGATGCATCGCATGAGCTACGTACGCCCTTGTCAGCGGTTCAGATGAAATTGCAGCTGCTACAGCGTCGCCATGCACAAGATGAGGCGGTGGTGGCAGGCTTGGATGAAGTACGCCAAGATGTCAGCAGGGCGACTGCACTGGTTGAGAGTTTGCTTGCCTTGGCACGGCTAGATAGTGATGCCATCAAAGCAGACTTTCAAGAGATTGCAGTGGTGGACTTTTTGACAGAAGTGGTGGCACGTATGCAGCCAGTAGCACAAGATGCCAATGTTCTTTTGCATCCTGTTTTTCTTGAGCAGTCATTGGATGGCGTCACCATCAAAGCGGATGAGCGGTTGCTGGGTTCGGCGATTGGCAATCTGATTGATAATGCGATTAACTATGGCGGTGCAGGCGTGGCGGTGTGGATTGCGGTGACGCATACTTCGCAGCAATTGACAATTACGGTCAGTGATAATGGCGTGGGTGTCAGCGATGCGGATTTGGCTCGGTTATCTGAGCGGTTTTTCCGTGTGCTAGGCAGTCAAAAAACTGGGTCAGGTTTGGGGCTGTCTATCGTTGCCAAAATCGCTGAGCATCATCATGGGCAATTATTGCTTGCCAAAAGTACACAATATGGTGGGCTGTCTGCCAGCATCGTACTGCCAAAGCTAAAATAGGCCGTCTTTGGTGAATCAGTAAGCCTGTGGGTAAAATGCATCACAAAACCCCCGCTCAAGCAGAGTTATCCTATCGTTTTGGGTGGGTTTTTTGTGTTTGAGGTTTTGCTTAAAAACCAAGTACGACACAATCTGACGCATGAGTATTGTATAATAAAACTACTTTAGGTATAAGGAGAAAAGCATGAGTGCTTTAGCACCAGTAAATATTGAAACAGTGGATGAGATTTTTGAAAAATCGCTTGTTATTCCAGAGTATCAGCGCCCCTATAAATGGCAAACCAAGCACATCAAACAGCTGGTTGATGACATCCGTTCATATTTTGAACAAGTGCAAGATGGCAGGGCTGATGGTAATGCCAAGTGCCGACTAGGAACAATTGTTTTACATCACCATAAAGACGACAATGATGTTGACAAGTACGATATTGTGGATGGTCAGCAACGCCTAACCAGTTTATTTTTGCTGTTGTATGTATTAAACGATAACAAAGATCTTTTTAATAACGAATTCTTAAACCAAAAATTCAACCATACTCAAAGCATGGCAAATATTCGTAAAAATTATCAGTTTTTGGAAAACTATGTACAAGAATTGGGTGATGAAAAATATCGTGCCAATTTTAAAGCATATATCAGGCAAAATTGTGATTTTGCGGTGGTGGTCTTGGGCAATCTGGATGAAGCCTTTCAATATTTTGATTCACAAAACTCTCGGGGCAAATCGCTAGAAGCCTATGATTTATTAAAAGCATACCATCTAAGAGAGATGGCGGATGGTTGTGATGTGTATAGATTGGTGAAAACTTGGGAAAAAAATGCCACTATAAAAGCTGATGTGCTAAATCAACCTGTCTGGCTTAAACTCATCATTAGTGATATTTTGTCTCGCTACCGCCGTTGGGAGCTAAACATTTCAACTGAATCTTTTGAGAAGCAAGATGTGGATATTTTTAAGGGGCTTAGCCGTCAAAATCAGCAAGATTTCCAAAATCTACGCAAACGGTATACTCATGAAATTCAAATGAATGGCGTGATTTTGGATGGCGAGAAATTTTTTGAGCATATAGAGCATTACAAAGCACAGTATGAGAGTTTATTTGCCGACGGTGGTTTGGTTAATCATCCAAAGATTGTGATTCCAAACACACAAACACCGCTTTTTCGCCATTTAAAGCAATATTCGACGATTAATAAAGGTGATGGCTTTGTGTTTATGCTGTTTGTCATTATGGTCATGAGATATTATGACAAATTTGGTGGTTATAGGCTTGATAAGGCGGCTGTCAAAATCGCAAGGTGGGCGTATTTTTTGCGTTTTTATCACAAAAGCATTTATTTTTCATCGGTTGAAAAGCATCTTAGGGAAACTAATAGCTTGTATGTCGCCTTGCAACAAGCCATCGAGCCTGAACAGTTCTTATCCTTTAATATTGGTAAAACTGAAAAAAGGACGAATAGTAAAAATGTTAATTATCTAAACGATCTGCTAGAGGGATTTTATGTTGACAAAACCCAATCAGACACAGGAGAGAATCAATGACCAATTCACAAACTAAAAACGGTATTGCGCGACTATCCATCAAAGAACTGTTTGAAGCCCAAGATAAATACATTATCCCCATTTATCAACGCAACTATGCATGGACAGATGCAGAAGTTGGACAGCTGATTGATGATATCCGTCGCCATACACGGGGTCAGTATTATTTGGGCAGTTTGACCGTCAAAAAGCGTACCGATGGCTGTTTTGAAGTGATTGACGGTCAGCAGCGATTAACTACACTATATTTACTATTGTCCGTGCTTAAGTCTCCATTCAATCTGGAATTATCTTTTGAACATCGCGAGACGTCAAAGAATGAATTAAATATTATAAAGCAAAATGGTGAACTTACTGACAAAAATAGCAGTCAAATTGCCACGATTTATCATTATCTACAATCCAATGCTAAGAAGCTATTTGGCAGTGATAATACCAATCAGCAAAATTTTTTGGAAAAATTATTAACAAAAGCACAAATCATTCGCACCGAAATTCCAGAAAATACGGATTTAAATCAATATTTTGAGCGCATGAACAATCGTGGCGAACAGCTAGAGCACCACGAAGTTATCAAAGCCAAATTGATGAGCAAATTATCTGATGATAAAGATGATCAGGCGGTATTTTCTGCCATTTGGAATGCCTGCTCGGACATGAGCCGTTATGCGGTGTCATCATTTTCTAGTGATGAACGGCGAGAATTATTTGAGGATAAAGGCGAATATTTTTGGCTTTATGAGAATTTTGATAATATTAGAAAAAATTTTCCAAAAACTCAAAAGGCTAAAAATGACTCTGACAAAAGTACTGATGGTCAGTCTGATGACGAATCCAAAACTTTGTCAAAAATTTTGGAGCCAACTCATCATATTGCCATCGATGAGAAGTCAATGGATAAACCAGAACGCTTTACTTCCATCATTGATTTTCCGAACTTTTTGGCGCAGGTATTGTATCTGTTTTTAAAAGACAAGGATAAGGATAAGGATAAGGATAAAATCAAAGATGACATTCATCGCTTGGATGATGGCAATCTGATTGAGCAGTTTGAGTGCTCTGGCTTGTTTGACAATGCTAAAGATATTAAAGCGTTTGCTGTATATTTATTAAGGGGCTGTACTAGATAAACCCCTAAACCCCACACCATTTTCTTAACAATCTTAATTGATTGGATGGTGTGCCATAGTTAAATCTAAACTCGCATTCTTTGATAAATAAATGAAAATGCTTTTTGTCAATACCGTTATATTTTCTTAGAATGCATTTGGATTGCGACCAAAAGTTTTCAATGCCGTTAATGTGATTATGATTGTTTGCAAATTCTTTGGAATGATTAATTCTAAAGTGTTTAAAATCACTCACATCCAAAGCATTATAACTTCGATAGCTATCTGTATAAACCACGCTATCAGGTTTGATTTTACTGGCAATAATAGGCATTAATGTCTTAGCTTTGGTATCTTTAACACAGGCAGTATAAACCTTACCATTGCGTTTTAAAAGACCAAATACGGCAACTTTGCCAGCAGCACCCCGTCCACGCTTGCCTTTACGAATGCCACCGAAATAGCTTTCATCCAATTCTACTTCACCGTCAAATAATTCACAAGCTTCAAGGTTTAAGCGATATTCAATCACCAAGCGAATTTTATGATAAAACAAAGCAGCTGAATTATGATGTATCTCTAACAAATCAGCAGCTGATCTTGCGGTGACTTCAAGCACAAAAAATTCAAGCAGTTTAACTTGAACTTTTTTACTTAATTTACAACGGGTTATCTTCATAAAACTAGTATAGCATTGTTGCTAATCTAGTACAGCCCCTTTATTAAATGTGCGAGTGTTATTTGATCGCCATGTGATTAAATATGATGGGCTTGATGATAAAGATGATTGGCATATATACCAATTCAGTAATTCAAACAATCCTTATGCCAATATCTTTGGTAAAGCTGAGAACAAGCAAATTAAAATGCTACAAACCATGTTCCATTATTCATTCCCTGCCAAAAACTATAAATATTGGCTATTTGGCTATCTCAAATGGCTCAATGACGAAAGCCAAGAAGAGCTTAAAAACCATAAAGAAACAGGTTGTGTGCTAAATTTGCCTGCCGATGTTCATATTAAGTATTTGGAAAAACTGTGTGATCAGTTTTATTTTAATCGGTTTTATAATAATGGTCATGGTGATGAGTATTTTGACATCATTTATAAAGACCCTAAATTAAATGAGATTCAAAATCATGAATTTTTACATCAAGGCACAGCGGTGGCGAATTTTATCTTTAATCGCTTGGATTATATTTTGTGGAAAGACTGTAATAATGATCCCGAAATTCATTTGAGCAAGATTGAAGAAAAAGATCAGAAATTTCATCAGAAATTTCAGGATGAGTTCAAAAATTTTAAATTTACCGCCAGAAATTCGGTGGAGCATTTTTATCCACAAAACCCGCGGAATGGCGAAGTTCTTGATAGCGTTGATTGTTTTGGCAACCTATGCTTAATTACTCATGGTCAAAATTCATCATTAAACAACCAAATGCCCAACGATAAAAAGCAGGATTATCTTAAATCCACGCATCGATCGGTTAGTATCAAGCAAATGCTAATGATGACTTATGAAAATTGGAGCGAAAAAGAAATAAAAGAACATGGCAAAGCAATGATTAAGCTGCTCAATCAGCATATCTGCACGACACAATCTGACGCATGAGTAGGTTATCATAGCCATCATTGAAATGAGCTTTTGGAGTATAGATGACATATCAAATCCAAGCTGTAAACTGGCGTGGTGGTATGGCGTACCAACAAGATGCGGTACTGATTGCACCCAAAGTTTATCAACACAAAGGACTGATTAGTCGGTGTTATGATGCCAAACAGTTTTGTATCGCTGTTGCTGATGGCGTATCGGCTAGTCCTTATTCGGCACTGGCATCACGAACCTTGTTACAGCTTACAAGTGCGATGTACGCTGATGGCGGAACGGTGGATTTTGCCAAGCTACAACACAAGCTCAATCAAGCACTCACAGATGATCAATACACAGGTGCAAGCAGCACCTTAGTGTGTGCTTATTCAGTGGGTGATGATATTGTGCTTAAACATCTTGGCGATAGTCGGGCATATCGCTATGACGGCGTATCATGGCACTGTCTCACCGAAGATCACAGCTTTATCAATGAACTAAAGGCAGATGGCGTGGCGATACACGATGAGTATGCTAGCTGTTATGATGCATTGGTGGGATATTTTGTTGTTGATCGCATGGCAGATATGTCGGTAGTCCAGATGGCGAGCTGTCAGACTTTAAGGTTGAAGTCAGGTGAGAGTCTGCTACTGTGCAGTGATGGTTTTTCTGAAGTATTGGATGGTCAGCTTTTGCCAATGGATGGTGAAATCAGCCCAAAACAATGGCTCAGCGACAGTATTCATCAAATCAAACAAATCGGACGAATCAAACCCAATCAGCAGCTTGATAACATCAGTGCTATATTGGTGCGGTGCGTGTAAACGAATTCAGGTGTTAAGATGTTAAATGAAATACTCTGCTTATGTGTCGCCAACGAAGCTAATCATACCAATCGTTTGATGACACTTGATGAGGTGTCAGAGAATGTGACAATTCTTTTGGCTTTTTATCATCCAGATAATCAGTCTGATTGCGATCAGTTAAATCAATTGCAACAAAATGGTGTGGAGTTGATCGCACTTGTGGATGCAGACGATACAAGGCAGTTGCCAGAACGGGCATTTGCGATGATTTGCTGTGATGATGCAAAGTTTATCGCTCAGTCGATTTGTAACGCTGTCACCCCTGAGAATAGCGTGATTGCGATTGATTTGGTTGATTTGCTTGCAACATTGAAGGGCAATGTGTTTTATTATCAAAGATTCACCAGTGGGGGCGATCATCGGATTCAGATGATTATCGATCAGTGCAAAAATATCAGATCTGCACCATCTTTAGAGCATTGTTTTTGTCATGGTGATTTTGATATGAATGAACTGATCGAATTATTCTCTGATTGTGATGCTGAAGTATCTTTATCTTTTACACTGGATCATGATTTTGCTGTAGATGATGAAATCATAGTGGATATGCTTTATTCACCGATATCAAAGTCTGATTCTGATTCATCACACGAAATACAAGCTTAATAACAAAAAAATCAGCCACAAACACTGTGGCTGATTTGCTATGGGATATAAGCGATTGGGCTTATTCGTAGATTTTGATATAAGCACTTGAACGCAACTCTTGTAGCCAATCTTCTTCAGCTTGTGGCGCTTGGCGTGTGAATAGATACTCGCGCGCGGCATTTTTGCGGTATTGATTGGTGACATCGCGCTCGCGTTTATTATCTACTTTTAGGATATGCCAGCCAAATTGTGAACGGAATGGCTTAGAATAGCTGCCTGCTTCGGTGGTTTTCATCACAGTTTCAAACTCAGGCACCATCTGACCTTCAGACACCCAACCTAGGCTGCCGTATTGCTCAGCTGAACCTGGATCATCTGAATAAGTCGCCGCTAAAGTTTTAAAATCCGCGCCTTTTTCGATCTCAGCGTACAGGGCGTTGATTTTTTGTTCAGTAATGGCGGCGTTTTGAGTATCATCGATACGCGCTAAGATGTGGCTAGTTTGCCATTCTGGGACGAGTACCTGATCAGAGTTGGCGATTTTTGCGCCTTCTGGTGAGCGCAGGAAAGTCTCAATCTCTTGATCGCTGATATACACGCGGTTTTCGACTTGGTTTTTCCATAGGGCAGAGATTGCCGCATTTTCGATCAAGCTGTTGCGCAGCTGTGCGTATTGACCTGCTTTTTCACCATCAAGTTTGGCTTGCAGTTCGCTTAGACTGGTCAAGCCTTGCGACTGGGCAATTTGTAGCAGTTGCTGATTGATGACATTTTCGTTGGTCACCATGCCTGAGCGATTGATTAGGCTCATTTGTAATTTACGCGTGATCAGCTCGTCAAGTGCCAGCGTGTTAATTTGCTTTTGGGTTGCTTCAGTGCCCGCCTTGCGCAGCTGCTCACCGATCACCGCCGCTGCAGTGCTCAGCTCACTTTTTAAGATGACTTCATCATTCACCAAAGCCACGACACCATCGGTGCTGTTACCTGATAAAGATGCATGAGCAAGCCCAGTGGTCAGCACCATACTACTGATCGCGATTGCCATCGCCTTGGCCAAAAAATTTTGTCGCATAAAAATATCCTAAACTCTCAAAAGACGACACAACGCGCCATCACTATTTGTATAAATGGCACAAGTGTAGCATTTGTCTTGACAATCGTCAAACTCACAACGGCGGAGTTTTGACAAATCTGCACGGTAGTTACAAAATTGCTAATCTTGTGTAAGCTATGTGTGCCAAATTGATCGGCAAACACGCAGCTTTGACCACAGCTGATCAGCAATTAGCCGATTAGTAATTGCGCTCCCACGCACGCTGTGCCTGATCATAGCCAAGCACACGATCACTCAGCAAACGATTTAGCTTACCGCCTGATGTGATACCATTTAGGCGAAACTCTGCCATGATCGCCGTGTTCGGCTTATCTTGCGGATTGATCTCATCGCGATAACGGCGCGCATAGACCGACAAGCCATAGCAGCAGTCTTCATAATTGACACCAACCAAGGCATCTAACAGCAAATCATTACGATAATCATACTGCGCCTGTCCAAGCAGTCGCCAGCTGTTATTGATCGGGAATACAGCCGATGCGGTATAAGCTGACAGCGGACGCTGATTGGTCGCACGGTGTTCTTTGCGCTCGATCACGCCGAAGTTGAACAGGTATCTGTCGTCTTGTTGGTAGCGTAGCTGTACCGCGGCACTGTTCAGATCGTAGCTTGGCGTGAACGCACCTGCTGTATCGATCCACAGATTATCCATCGGCTGCATACTAGCTTGCCATGCTAGACCAGAGCTTTTGCCAGTATAAACTTCACTGCTGTCAATACCGACACGCAAGTCATCCAACAAAATCTGCTCAGCCAAATTACCTTCAAAGCGCGTACGACCTGAGCTATCGATGTAGCGATAATTAATCGCAGGGGTCACAGCGTGTAGATCTTGGATGCGGTCATAGCCCAGATACCAACTGTCGGACAATAGCTGATCATAGCTTGTCTGCGCGATACTGGTATCGAAATTTGGAATACCGTCTTGGTCGCGGTAGGGCGTATAAGTGTATTTGATGTGCGGTGTCAAAGTCTGATAACCGCCCAAGCTTTTATCATATAAACCAAACGGACTGCCTTGTTTTTGGAAAAATAGACCTGCATCGACACTTGCTGTTGGCGCAAATACCGAATAAGAGCCGTCTTTTACGCTTAAGTTTTGCGCCGCCAGGCTGTCTTCATCATAGCTGGCATAAAGGTGCGTTAGGCTTAATTTTGGCGTGACATAGCCCCATGATTTGATCATCGGATAGCTTGCCGAGATTTGGTTATACATACGCACGCCGCTTTTTTCAGCTTCTGAGCCATCTTTGATTGATTTTTTGAAATAAGCAGTGTTGTGCACGCCTGTGATGTCAAGATTTTCATCAAAATGCGTCCATGTCTCTGGCACGCGATAATTGATCGACAGCTGCGGCAGACGCGCATAAGGGCGGTCTTTATCAGCGATGCGCACACCGCCAAGATCTGTACCGTCCAAACGCTGAAAATCTTCTACGCGCAAATCAGCAAAGATATTTTCGTTAAAATACTGCACACCAGCACGACGCGGTAAGTTCAGTTCATTATTTTCAAGGTTTAATGAATCAAAATCCGACAGATATTTGGCATCAGACAGACGCTGATACAGGGCATATGCGCTCAAATTCTTGATGGACTTAGAACGCCACAAATGATCATAACGGATGCGATAGCGATCTTCGTTGTTGAACTCTTTATCACTTGGTAAATACGATGTCGTCAAAGTGCCTGCGCCAAGATGATTGGTCAGATAACGAAACTCACCTGTGATCATCGGGTTGCGATTGGTAAAGATGGTCGGCGTGATGGTCGCGTCATAGTTTGGCGCAAGGTTTAAATAATAAGGCGCGCTGACTTCAAAGCTGCCTGATGCACCAAAACCCACCGACGGCAACAAAAAGCCTGTGGCGCGGCGATCATCGATCGGGAAATTAAAATAAGGCAAGTATAAGACAGGCACTTCTTTGACGCGCAAAGTAGTATTGCGTGCGACCGCGCGACCTGTGTCGCTGTTGATATCAATGCGTTCGGCATCCAGATGCCATTTGCGATTGGTTGGTGGACAAGTGGTGAACATCACATCTGACATCTGATATTCGCTGCTACTCAGCTTATCCATCTGACCTGCATAGCCATGCGCGCCAATGCTGGTGCTGGCAAAAGCAACATCGGTTGCGCGTGCGGTCGTGCCATCGGTATCGTACTGTAGATTATCTGCCACGCCGATGATGCCTGCGCCATTATTGGCTGTGCCTGCATCGCTAAACTGCACCTGACCTGATGCCACCGCTTCACCTGTGACGGTGTCAAGCTTGATCTTATCTGCCATCACGCGCTGACCGTTTTGTTCGACGATGACATTACCTGATAATTCAGCATAACGCTTGGCATCATAATAGCCATAATCCGACTGCGAATAGATCGCGCCTGCAGGCAGGACACTGCCACTGCTATCAGTCTGCGCGCTGACTGTCGCACTTTGGCTTTGCGGATGCAGCCACACGCCTTGACAGCGCGCATCATGGCTTGGCAGGGTCTGATAGCTTTCGGCAAGCTTGGCTAAGCTTTGGCTTTTTGCGCCATTGCCTTCAAAGCCTAAGCGTGCGATCAGCTGATCAGCAACCGATGGCTCGGTATTGGCTTGTGCGGTATTGACATCGCCTTGTGCATCGGCTTTTAGGACGGCTTGATCGGTGGTATTGGCGGTCGTATCAGTCGCATCAGTGGCTTGCTCCGCTTGTTCTACTTGCTCGGCTGCTTGGGTATCTTGTGTTTGAGCGGCAATGGCATCAAAATCCACGCCATCAAAGACATTGGCATCCGTATTAGCCGCTGTATCAGTCGCACCAGTGTTTGCACTTTGTACATTCACGCTTTGAGCGTCGGCATTGATCACATCTGCGGTTTGTTCAGCCAAGCCTACGATCTGCTGATCAATCACCAATTCAGCATTGGCAAATGGCGCGACAGGCAAGATAATCGCACCACACAGCACGCTTTTGATCGCCAAATGCAGCGGCGATTTGACGGCAGATGATGACATTGCACGGCGACGAGAAGACTGACGATGACGCATATTCACAAGTTTTGCCCTAAAAAATACACAAATATCTGTCTATTTTACACTATTTTTGGGGTGAGTGCGAAAAATTTGGCAACACTTGCCAAAGAAAATCAAGCAATCATTGCTCGTTATTAACTTTGTCTAAATGGCGTGAAAAATTTGTACGCACAAGTATCCAAAAGCCAACAAATTTACTGGTGAAATCAGCGAAAATCGGCTAAACTAAGGCACATTTTCAATGAAATAAGATTTTTTAAGGATCATATTATGAGTGACGCTCGCCATGATGAGATGATGAGTTTTTTGAATGCCAATATCGCCAAGGGCTTTACGGTTGAGAGCCTAGCAGGGGACGCCAGTTTTCGCCGTTATCACCGCATTCATCTACCTGTCGAAGCTGAGACGGGCAAAGAACACATGACTTATCTACTGATGGATGCGCCGCCTGAAGTTGAATCTGTCGATCAGTTTTTGCATGTGTGCGACATCTTAAGTGAAGCGGTGAATGTGCCTGACATCATTGCGCGTGATATTGAGCGTGGGTTTTTGTTGTTACAAGATTTTGGCACGGTCGAATTTGCCCATCTGATCGCTGACGATACCGCGAATAAAGATGCCTATTATACCAAGGCTCTACAGACTTTAGTTCAACTACAAAGTATCGATCCGCACGCCGATCTGCCTATTTATAGCGCGGAGAAATTGGCACAAGAAATGGATCTGTTCAGCGAATGGTTCTTACCATTCATCAAAGTGAAAATGAGTCCAAATGCCCAAAAAATGTGGCAAACTTTCAAAGATAAAATCATCGCCGACATCCAATCTCAGCCACAAGTGATCGTTCATCGCGATTATCACAGCCGCAATCTGATGGCAGATAAAGGCAGTGATGCGCTTGGTGTGATTGATTTTCAAGATGCGGTGATCGGTGCTTATACTTATGATTTGGTGAGCCTTGTGCGTGATGCATACATCGATTATGATGAAAATTGGGTCGAAAAACGCATTCATGAGTTCTATAAACTGATCAATGCACCTGTTGATTTGGGCAGCTTCATCGCCGAGACGAACATCATGGGCATTCAGCGTCACTTAAAAGTGTTGGGCATTTTTATCCGCCTATCAGAGCGCGACGGTAAGCATCGTTATCTTGAAAATATCCCAAAAGTCATGCGCGATCTGTGTGCTGAATTGTCATGGCTACAATCGAATCACATCAGCGGTGTGTATGCAGAATTTTTAGCTTGGCTTGAAAAAGATGTCTTGGCAAGCTATCAAGAAAAGTTCAAAAAATACCTATAAAAGCGAAATCACATGATCAAACAAGCAATGATTCTGGCAGCAGGCAAGGGTGCGCGGATGCGTCCTTTGACCCTGACCACGCCAAAGCCACTCGTCCCTGTCGCAGGCAAGTCCTTGATCGTCTGGCACATCGAACGCCTTGCCTCTGCTGGCATTACGCATATCGTGCTGAACGCAGGCTATCTGTCTGATGTGCTGATCGCAGGCCTAGATGCGCTGGATCTTGAGAATAAACTTGGCATCACACTGAATATCTCTGTCGAAGAAGGCGAGCCGCTTGAGACAGCAGGGGGGATTAAATACGCACTGGATCAGGGCTTGTTGCACGATGCACCATTTATCTTGGTCAATGGCGATGTGTGGACAGAGTTTGACTTTGGCGCGCTTTTGGCGCATGAGCTGCAGGACAACCTTGCGCATTTGGTGATGGTACCCAATCCTGAGCATCATCCCAATGGTGATTTTGTGCTGCATGACGGCAAGCTTAGTAGCAAGGCGGATAATAGCACGGCTGAGACGACTTTTGCAGGTATCAGCGTGATGTCACCAAAGATCGTCGCAAATGTCGCGCAGGGCGAGATCGCCGCACTTGCACCACGCCTAAAGGCAGCGATGGCAGATGGGCGTGTAACTGGTGAAATCACTGCCGCCAAATGGGTGGATGTCGGCACACTTGAGCGCTTGGCAGAAGTTGAAGCGTATGTGCTGGGTAAGGATTAAGCAAAGTCTTTGTATTTATTGATAAAAATTTTCGCAAAAATCGCAAATTTTTTGAAAAAAGTGCTTGACGGAGAAATTTAATCCTGTATAATACGCACCCATACAGCGATGACTGCTAAGCAATAAAGCACAACGCTGAACCATGCGGGAATAGCTCAGTTGGTAGAGCACAACCTTGCCAAGGTTGGGGTCGCGAGTTCGAATCTCGTTTCCCGCTCCAAATTTTAAAAAGTCCAAATCGAACGGTTTGGGCTTTTTTGTTGTTTAAAATCAAGGGTTTGGGTAGTTGTTTATTTGTATTGTTGTGTGACCACTTTTCTTTACTTGGTCACTGCCGATTTTGATGGTGACCAAAAGGTGTCCACTTTGGTGACCAAAGGTGTTTTTTGACACACAGTGTAAATTGCCAATTTGACCCCAACTCGTTTTTATGCCATCTTTTTCAATCTTAAGTATAAATAAGTAATTTGCCAACAAGAAGTATTTTGTAAATCATAAAATATTTCTTGTTGGCACTCACAATCCTATTTGGTTAACTCCGAATTTGGCACATGCTCAAAAATATCCCCTACTTGCACATCTAACGCCTCACAAATTTTATCAATCGTCTCAAAATCAATCCGTGTTGTTTGGTCATTGTAAATCTTATGTACTGTGGATTTACTAATCCCCGTCATGCGAATCAGATCTGCAACTTTCAATCGTCTTTGTGCCAATAATACCGGTAAATTGCTTTTAATCATCAAAAACTCCAATTTTTTTGCAAAAAGTACTTGCATCGAATAACAAAATACGCTAATATACTTCTATCGAAGTACAAAATACTTCAAAAGAAGTTTTTAAGATTTCGATATTTATATTTTTGACTTCAAATGGAGAATATTATGACACAAACCTACCTCACCACTCAAGAGCTTTCGCAGATGATTAAATATGATGAGCGTACCATTCGCAATCAGCTAAAGGATTCTGTATTGATTGAAGGCATTCATTACTTTAGACCATTTGGTGGTCGCAAGATCTTGTATATCTGGGAGCAGATTGAAAAAGATATGCGTACTGGCATTATGGGTAGTATTAATGGTATGGCACTACAATAGGAGAGTAAAGTAATATGGCAACAATTACCAAGCGATACAACAAATTGATTGTCGATTTTCGATATCTAGGCAAACGCTGCCGAGAAACAACCAATCTGACTGACACACCGGCAAATCGTAAAAAGCTTGCTAAGGTGCTTGAGAAGATGGAAGCGGAGATTTTATTGGGTAGCTTTCGTTATGAGCAGTATTTCCCAAAGAGTGATAAGGCTGCCTATTTTGATGAGCTCAATAACCGACGATTAAGCCTACAAAGCGATACGCCGTTATTTAAAGAGTTTGCAGAGCTGTGGTTTGAAGAAAAGCAGATTGAATGGCGTAAAACTTATCAGGAGAAAATTATGATTATTCTAAACAAGTATTTATTGCCTAAGTTTGCAAATCGGGCTTTATTTATGATTGAAAAGTCGGATGTCTTGGCATTTCGTAGTTCCCTCGCCAAAGTGACCTACAATAATACCAAGAACACCCTGTCTGCAGCCAGAATCAATGCAATTATGACCACATTGGCTATGATACTAAAAGAAGCGTCAAAACGCTACAACTTTAACAATCCTTGTGAAGATATTAAGAAGTTAAAGACGTCAAAATCACAGATTGAGCCGTTTAGTATTGATGAAGTGTGGCGATTCATCCACGGTGTGCGCGCTGATTATAAAAACTACTATATCGTGCGATTCTTTACCGGTATGCGCACCAGTGAAATTGATGGATTGACATGGGAGCATGTGGATTTTGAAAGAAAAGAAATCTGTATCAGACAAGCATTGGTCAATGGCGTGATGGGTGAGCCTAAAACAGTAGAATCCAATCGTGAGATTATGATGTCGCCATTTGTTTTTGAAGCACTCAAAGCACAGTATCAGGTGAGCTATGGTAAATCCAAATTTGTCTTTTGTTCGCACACTGGAGAGCCGCTTGACTATCACAATGTCAATCGCCGTATTTGGCATCCAACCCTAAAAAACCTTGGGTTAAAGCCAAGAAGTGCTTATCAGACCAGACACACAGCTGCGACATTGTGGCTATCAGCAGGAGAAGCACCTGAATGGATTGCACGGCAAATGGGTCATGTCAATACCATGATGCTATTTAAGGTGTATAGCCGTTATGTACCAAACGCCACTCGTCGTGATGGCAGTGCTTTTGAGGCATTACTACTAAACAGCCAACTTGAACAAGCCAGCTAACTCAATGACTGATTTTAAGGAATGTATTTATGAACAATCTATTTGCAAGCACTCAACCAAAGAGCAATCAATCACTTAACTCAATGACAGCCATGCAATTGACCAGTAAGCTGACCAAGCAGCTGATTATCTCACTCAACATCCAAGAAGGGCATGGCCTGTGTTATTTTCTTGGTGTCAGCCCATGCTATCAAAACTACTTGGCAATCTGGCGATGGGTGATGGGTCAAGTAGAAGCATTAAGTGCACAAACACTTAATGACTACACCTTTGATCAGCTGTATTATGATCTAGAATCTTACTTTGTACATCAGTTCCCATCAGGATGAGTGATACAAATGTGTTAGATTTAATATATATTTTAGAAAATTTACATACCGTCTGGAAATATTCAGGCGGTTTTGTTATTTTGTGTCATTTAAGGTAACGCTCAGCAAACTATATTTGCAATTAAACTAATAAATATTTTGAGATTTTTATAAATTTTATTGTACAATCAAGATGATTTAATTATTTGTTAAATCAAAATAATCAACAATATAAAGGAATCACTATGAAAGTTGAAAATAAAAAATCTGTGCAAATACAAAGACATTTTATCCGTATCCATCCCAAATGCATCCCTATGGCTGAACTGATAGGTAGGTACGGCGCGACTATGCCTATGCCTGTGCTAGATATCGACCCAGACCAACACCCACCTGTTGTTGTCAAGCTTTCAGCTACCGAATATCGATTGGTTAAAAATTATCTGGCTTTTATCCGCCAAATAGATCAGCCAAGCATCAAGGTTCAAATTGATAAAACCAACGAGGCTGTATCGGATAAGATGCTAATGCGCACCATAGGTTTAGAATTATGCGACTTGTTTGTTAGGCGGGGCAAAATAGAGCCTGATATTGAGCAAATGCTTTTTGAACAAAGCGAAGTAATTTTTGATGGAAAGAGAACACATCAATATATCTGCGCCTTAGGTGGTTGGAGCTACGATGACCTTAAGAATGCTCGAAGGCTGCAACGAGTAAAAACCGATCTACCAGCGTTTAGTTTGGTTGATTATCTATACGCTAGTGGCTTGCCTACTAAGGGGGTTTACAATGAGCTTTGATCGCTACTTGACACTCAATGATAAAAATACTGATTTAAGCTCACCAACTCAAGATGATCTGACATACCTGAGAAATTGTCTGTGCACTCTTGCATCTTGTGTACCACGCATCGCAGATCATATTCACATCCCTACACATGAGCCATGTATTGTTAGTAAAGATAAACTTCATCAGATATTTCGCAAATATAAAGGAAGAATGACTCAGGATGAATACCATGAGCTACAGTCTGCTTTAGCCAGTTTATACCATGTCAATAGTGAGTTTGATGCCAATCACCCTGATGGGCAGTGGCAATTAATCGGCAAACTGTGCCAATGTCTGTGTTATTTTATCGCTCAAAATGATCGCATCCGCATCAAAAGCACCAGCCAGTTTCTACGGGTTCGCAGCAATCCAAGGTCAAATCATTATAGCGTATGGACGGCAAGTACTGATCTATTAAAAGCTGATTCGCTAAAGCTTATGCTGGATCGTATGCAGGATTTTGAGCAAAACGAAGCACACCGCTATGACTCATCAGAGCAAGCGATGTACCATGACTTGCTTCTCATTCTTCAGTCTTGCTACGAACAAAAACTTACCTCAGGGCGCAGCAAGAGTGCTAAAGAGCGCGGGAAAGATAAAAACGCTCGTAAAGCCGCCCAGTTTGAAGTCATTCCCCACGACTACGATGCTGATATTGATGCGATCGAGCTGTCTGAGATGTTAATCTGGCAGCGTGACAGTAGTCGAGAAAGCTTTGAGAAAATACCACTGGATGAAAGGCAAACCCGCACTGTCATTGGCATTAACAATAAACAGCTTAGTAGTGCAGAAAAATATGACATACGGTTGGTGATCAAACGCACTCAAGCCGCCCATAATCACGCCAATCTGAATGAGTTTATGTCCGATACCAGTTTGCGAACTATGCCGATTGAGCTGGCTTATAAAGTGTGCAATCAGCTGCTATGGTTTTTTAATGCCGGTGGGCGTTATCAAGACGCGGCTGCATGGCTACTGCTTGTCATTTGTACAGGTCGATTATTTGAAGAACTGATTGCAGATTTAACCTCTTGCGAGAAAACACATAGACTCATGGATCGCAAATCACCAAGGTTTGATGTCATAGTCACAATCAGTCCACAAGCATCTAATGCACTCACTCAAAAATTCGACATGCTACAAAACGGTAGCAATACGCTCTCATTACCCTTGCCAGATGCTATTCATCAGCATATCATCAGCCAATACAAACACATCAATAAAAATGAAATGCAAGCACAAATCATTGAATTGATTGGTGTGCTAAAAATCGAATGCAATTTACCCTTATTAACTGAAAATCGGCTAAAAAATCTGCTTTACAAAACTTTAATTTCTCAAACTGCTGATATACTGCTGGCATCTGTCATCACAGGACGTAATAACAAAAAGATGGCAAGCTCTTTTTATTGTAGTCTGCCGAAACAGAAGATATTAGACAACTACCTAAGTGCCATCAAACAAATTTCACCAGCATTGCATCAATTGCTATCCGTAGATATGCTTGATGCAGATGAACAAAGCCAAACAATCGGCAGTTATCATGTAGTCACACCACAGGCTGTAAGCAAGATCATGCAAGCACTTCGCGAAAACGCTATACAGCTCAAACAACGTTATGACAACGATCATAGTAATGATAGCTTTATTGCATATTTTAATGCCTATGCAGCTTGGCTGTGGCAATTATCCTTGCTATTGACCAGTGTGCGCCCTGTGATTGGCTCACCGGGCGCTTTATCTCAATACGATCTTGATTTGGGCTTATTGCGCGTCAGTGACAAACAACAGCGCAGCCATGGGAATGCCCGAATAGTGCCATTGTGTCCATTTTTAATCACGCAAATCAAGCAATATGTCGCGTTTTTACGCCATGTCAAACAAAGTATTGGGTTTCGCTCTTCAACGCTTGCTACCGCCATTGATCAAATTTTGTCGGGTGATCGAGCATTACTCAATACTGTCGATGAACATTTGCACCTAAGTGAAATCAGACCGTCAGCCATGCAAAATATTGGCATCAAGGATTGGTCAATGCCAGATAACTGGGCAAGGCATTTTGTGCGAAGTTATTTAGCCGAAAAGCTAGATGTGTCCGAAACACTCATACTGGCGATCTATGGTCATGAACTGGCGGGACAAGAATTGTTACGCACGACAAGCTCACTGGGACTGGGTTCAATAAAAGGTGTCGCAGATGCTTTTGAGGTAATGGCAAAACAACTTCAACTACAAGGGATGGTGGCGTATGGCAACTAAAACTCGCATCACAAATTTGCGATCAATTGTGCATGAAGCTTGCAGGATTCATCATGAGCGGCTTATCAGCCAATCTGACGGACACCCAACTGAGGATGCGTATAACACACTCTATCAATTCATTCAGCAGAATATCAAAACACATCATCCAAATAGCGACTCTATTTTGGTGGATCGGCACATAGCTCAGTATTTCAATCTCCTTAAAAAGTCGTCTAACTCACCCATACCTATAACGCAATCACAAATTGGGATTGGGCGAGGCAAAAATACAATTGAATCAAAGGACACTATGACATGGCTTAATGAGGCCTACCAAGTAATAGCTCAACTGCTATCCACTTGTCAAGAGAGCTTGAGTCAGATGAATTTGGCACAAGTATTTGCTGCATTATATGCAAATCTTTGGATTTATACTGGTGTACAAGATGAGCGGATTAGGCAGCAAATCTATCAGTATATCATTGAGAAAAAGCCGCTACTTAGGCTGGGCAATGCACTGATACTGACTGTAGACATCCCTAGTAAAAGCTATGGATATCATTCCATGTCCAGCTCGTCTATGCTGATCGATGTGGCAGATAATGCCGACGCTTTGTTATTTGTCACTTACCATATCATCATTGATGATGTCAGTTTGCTGTGGATCGCTTATATCAATCGCCATCCACAAAGCAAAATGCCGACATTTGAGCAAACCCAGCAGGCGTTCGATCGACTGATGCAGACCTGTCTGCAAGTCAAGAAACCACAGCCCCATCACTTTAATGCAATACAAAAGGGTTTGTATCTTGCCAGACAAACCTTTAATAATTCACAGCTGGATATGCAAATGTCTGCCATTGTCGGCAATCAGCAAAAGCACACGAGCATCAGTAGCGATCATTGGAAAAACTATCACTCACCAAGCTTTAAACTGTTGTCAGTGACACTATCCGATGAGCTGTTTAGTACCACTATGACCATCAAAAAAGGCAAGGCAGAGCCAACCGATAAACCAGCTGTATATAAATCCGATCTAGTGCGTGAAATAAGAAATACCCTAAATCAAACTAACGCCACAGCCATCGAATCGCTTAAGGTGCTTGCCAGTCAGACACAAATAAGTGCCCAGTTGGGTCTGATTTACTGGATAAGCGATCTACTTGACGGCGTAAAATCTGCAGGTATCAAACGTCATCAATCTACAAGTGCCAAACGCTATTTAAGCGAGGTTGGCGATTGGTTTTTACATGTTGTGCAAGATCAAGACATAACCACTTGGAATGACGATGATTTTATCAATTTGTATGAAAACATTATTTATCATTCCAATAAGAAGAAGATAGGTTACACAGCAACTGTACTCAGATCCTTACATCAATCTTTGCAAAGGCATTTTGTGAGCATTCCCGGTGTCGCAATTGCAAGTAAAAGCGATGGCATGGTGGTTGAGCCCGTCCTTGTCGCACCTATTATGTATCAGCATATCCGCAATCTGATACACTTATCGACACTCAGTGAGCATAATCAAAAAATATTGGACATCATCTTTATTCTTTTGTATCGCACAGGCATGCGGATCAATGAGCTCTTGGGACTTAAACTTAGGGATTTTGAGTATGATTACAAGCAAGAACAAACAGTCATCCTAAATATTTTGGTACGTCCCAATGGTTATCGTAGTATTAAATCTGATGATGGTCGTCGCAGGTTTTGTCTGCAAGCATTGCTCAAGCCATCCGAACTACAATTGGTGCATGAGTGGTATTTGTTACGCAAACAAAGAAATGAGACTTACTTTTTGACGCTAGAGCACAAATCGAGTGCGCTTGAATATCATGAAATCCAAAAGCCAATCTCGGTGATATTGGATACTTTGCCTTATAAGGTGACCCCGCATGGCTTTCGCCATAATGCCATCAGTGTGATGGCGATGATTTTGGGTGGTGCGGATGCGCTCTTACCATATTTTAGTGATTATAGCAGCGATGAGATATTGGCGATTAAGCGCAAGTTTTTGGGTGAATGTCATCAGATATCGACAACAGCATGGAGCGTCTTGGCAGAATTTGCCGGCCATTCATCGCCCGAAACGACATTTTCTAGCTACATTCATGTGGCTGATTTGATTGCGTATAGTCAAATGGCTCATGCAACAATAGAAATGCCTGCACCTTTAGTGGAGGCATTGACAGGACTTCGTCGCCAAAGTTTTAGCGACAATGGACGTCGTGCCTATGATAAAGTTAGCGGCATGGTGAATCTAAATGATATTCGCACATTGATAATCAGGCAATTGGGTGCCAATTGTTATCGCAGACCTGCTCGTGTTACACTACCTGCCATCAAAATCACGTCACACAAAGCACCAAGCAAAAATCAGATGCCTGATATTTTAAGGATTGATGTACATGCAGCTGTGATGAAGTTTTTGGAGAGTCTGCAAGATAATTACTCATTTGAGCACGCCAAACCCGAAGGCTTGGATTCGATCAAGGCTGAGAAGATTAAGAGTTATATTGACACGCATCGTAAACAATTAACATCCTATTTTGGGGATAAAGGCAAAAAGAATCCAAATCAATATCTACCGATCACGCCCAAAATCAAGCAGGAAATCACTTTACTACACAATTTACTTAAAAAATTGGGTGATTTATATCAGGCAGATCGCAAAGCATTTGATGATTTTGTGGTGATTTTACGCGGTGCAAGCTTTGTGAGCGGTCAGATGCGAATGCCTTTTAAGAATCGCTCGCAAGTTTATCGATTTGCACAAATCGCTGTCAAGCTACGCGACAAAAAGTATTGGCGGATAGAAGTTGCTGCTAGGTCTGATGTTAAAAAGCCTATCAATCTAAAGCAAGAATTGGTTCAATTAAAGCAAGAAACCACAATCATTGCCAAAAAATCAACTCGTGCAAATAGCTCTTATACGGGATTTTTGATATCAAATACCTATACCATCGATAACAAGAAGCATAATGGCGTTGCCATATTGCAACATGTATGCTTTTTATTGGTGGTGGGGATTGATGCTTTCACAGTTTAGATTGTTAGCCAAGCATAGCCAATGATGTGTCTGCGTGCAGATACATCATTGTCATCAAATAATCAGATCTTGTTTTGGTATTAATTGCAAAGTCACAACTTGACCCCATCCACCTTTTCATATATGATAACCGAAACCTTTTTCAAGATACCACCATGACCCAATCAAATGATACCAAACCCGAATCTCGTCCCAAATCCACTCATGGCGGTCGCCGTGCAGGTAGTGGGCGTAAGCCATCGCCATTTGGTAGTCCTGTGGCAAAGAAGATTCCCAGAAACTTATTGCCGATGGTGGAGTCTTTAATCCAAAAGAATAAAGCAGGCAAGCTTGGTGTTGTATTTACTACAGGGTCTGTCCCATTGGATGCACTAGTCGTACATCCTAATCCATCGAAGTTATCTTTGCCAATTGCCACAGAGAAAATCCCTGCAGGCTTTGCATCACCTGCTGAAGGGTATATCGAAGATTATCTCGATTTTAATGAGTATTTGGTACGCAATCCTTCGTCCACCATCATTGCTCGCTGTGGCGGTTATTCGATGCTGGATGCTGGGATTGATAAAGATGATTTATTGGTTATTGATCGTGCCATCACCCCAAGTCATCGAGATATTGTCATGGCGGATTTAGGTTCTCAATACACCATCAAGCGATTGCATATCTTAGATGATGGATGTGTCGAACTACATTCTGAAAACAGTCGTGGTGATGAGCGTTATCCCAATTACACCTTTAGTGATGGTGATGAACTTGCTATTGTTGGTGTAGTGATGCATGTGATTAAGGATGTGCGTAAGCGATAAGCTATCAATATCACTTAACTTGTTCATATTGAAAAGAGTTACCAATTTCAAATTGCTATTTATCAAACTTTACAGTATCATATCGGTAACTTTTTTCAAGATGATGATTTGATGTACGCACTGATTGATGGCAATAGCTTTTATTGCTCTTGTGAGCGGATTTTTAACCCTAAGCTTAAAAACAAAGCTGTAGTTGTTCTATCAAATAATGATGGCTGTGTGGTGGCTCGCACGGCTGAAGCCAAAGCACTTGGCATTAAAATGGGTGTGCCGTATTTTCAGATCAAAGAGCTGGTTCATCGCGGTAAAGTCATCGCCTTTTCAAGCAATTATGAACTCTACGGTGATATCTCTGCTCGGATGATGAATACCATTGCAAGCCTTGTGCCAGCCGTTGAGATTTATTCGATTGATGAATGCTTTGCGGATTTGACAGGGATTGATCAGCATCAACTATCTGATTTAGGCAAATCCATCAAAGACAGAGTCTGGCAATGGGTAGGTATCCCTACTTGTGTCGGTATTGCACCAACTAAAACACTGGCTAAATTCTGCAATCACCTTGCCAAAAGCTATCCACAGCACTTTGGCGGTGTCGTGGTTTGGGATGATTGGTCAAAAGACATTCAACACAGAGCCTTGGCAAGCCAAAGCGTGGATGAAATATGGGGTATTGGCAGCCAAACAGCGCTACAGCTTAAGCAATTGGGCATCACCACCGCCAAAGACTTTGTCGATGCTGACAGGCATCTTATCAAGCATCATTTTAGCGTCACCACCCAAAGAACATGGCAAGAAATGAACGGCAAACCTTGTGCAGGACTTGAGATTGAAGAGCCAAACAAACACATCATTAGAAGCAGAAGTTTTGCTAAGGCAATTAGTGAGATTGAGCCATTGCAATCAGCCATCGCTTATCATATCGCTAGTGGTGCCCAAAAACTCAGAGAACAAGACACTCTAGCTCATACACTGACAGTTATTATCCGAACCAATCCATTTGGCAATCATCAACAGTACTATGGTAAAAAGACCATCACTCTGACTAAAGGCAGTAACGATACTCGAGTATTGAACCAACATGCCCAAAAACTGCTTAAAATCCTATACAAACAAGGCTATCATTACAAAAAGTGTGGCATTGAGCTTGGCGGGATTGAATCCATCCATCGTGTGCAGTATGATTTATTTGCACAACAAGCTGAATTTGAGCATTTGGAAAATCAAAACCTGATGCAAACACTGGATGCCATCAATAAGCAATTTGGCAAAGGCAAACTCACGCTCGGCACACAAAAGCTGTCTGATGACTGGCAGATGAATCGGGGCTTTATGAGTCAAAGGTTTACAACACGGTGGGATGAGTTGCTGCTGTTGCCAGATGTAAGATGACACACAGTATGAGTAGAAAGGGCAACTGCTGGGATAATGCACCAACAGAGCGTTTCTTTCGAAGTTTTAAAACCGAATGGATGCCAAAACATGGCTATGAGAATATCCAAGAAGCAAAAGTAGACGTGGCAAATTATATCCTTGGCTATGACAGTCAACTCAGACCCCATAGCTTTAATAACTACCTAAGTCCTGTCGAAAAAGAACGACGGTTTTTTAACAAAACCAGAAATAAAAATACAGGGTTTAATAATAGTAGCAAATACCTGTAAAATATCAATCAGGTACAATACAGCCACCTGATTTTAGATAATCATCAGAATAAAATGCAAAATATTCACAATAGACCATCTTATTAATATTTGGATTAAATGGATAAAATTTAACATCAAAAATAATAAAATCCCCATTAGATAAAATTACAAAAAATAAAGAAACAAAGAATATCAGTTTAAATTTCTTTAGTAGCACTCCTTTTAATTTTTTGTTAATCATTAATAAAAAATAAACGATAGGAACTACAACCATAAGATTTAATAGAAATCCAAGATAATAAAAATCAAAAAAATTAGATATTGATTTAGAACACCAGCTCCAAATAAAGGTATATACAGAGCGAGTATAAAGTACGCTAACCCAATAAAAACTAGTGATAATCCAAGTAGAAAACACGATAGCGTGTAATAAAATCTTAGGGGCTGTACTAGATTAGCAACAATGCTATACTAGTTTTATGAAGATAACCCGTTGTAAATTAAGTAAAAAAGTTCAAGTTAAACTGCTTGAATTTTTTGTGCTTGAAGTCACCGCAAGATCAGCTGCTGATTTGTTAGAGATACATCATAATTCAGCTGCTTTGTTTTATCATAAAATTCGCTTGGTGATTGAATATCGCTTAAACCTTGAAGCTTGTGAATTATTTGACGGTGAAGTAGAATTGGATGAAAGCTATTTCGGTGGCATTCGTAAAGGCAAGCGTGGACGGGGTGCTGCTGGCAAAGTTGCCGTATTTGGTCTTTTAAAACGCAATGGTAAGGTTTATACTGCCTGTGTTAAAGATACCAAAGCTAAGACATTAATGCCTATTATTGCCAGTAAAATCAAACCTGATAGCGTGGTTTATACAGATAGCTATCGAAGTTATAATGCTTTAGATGTGAGTGATTTTAAACACTTTAGAATTAATCATTCCAAAGAATTTGCAAACAATCATAATCATATTAACGGCATTGAAAACTTTTGGTCGCAATCCAAACGCATTCTAAGAAAATATAACGGTATTGACAAAAAGCATTTTCATTTATTTATCAAAGAATGCGAGTTTAGATTTAACTATGGCACACCATCCAATCAATTAAGATTGTTAAGAAAATGGTGTGGGGTTTAGGGATTTATCTAGTACAGCCCCAAAAATAATATTTATCACTTGTTTGAGTTGGAGCTTGAGGATCTTAATCAGTCTGATAATTATGGATCACTATCATATAGATACAATGGAGGTTTTGCTAGTCGATACTCATTTATTAGAATTATAGATGCAAAATTGGAGTTTATTGCCTATAATTTTGACTTAATTAAGTCTAATCACACAATTACCAGCCAAGAACGACAAGAAATTCTACCCCTAATCAATGTTGTTGTAGACAACCCGCAAAAGTCGGCACAAATTCTATCAAAACTAGAAATAATTTATCAAGATAAATTAGCAAGAAAAGAGTTGCTAACATCGGGTATTATTGTAGCCAATGTGGAATATCAAGGAAGATTATTTGAGTTAAAGGGTGCTTATCATGTAGACAGAGAAAATCTTCAGTGTAGCGTTGATGGTGTAGAGGTATTATCTATTACATAATCAGCGCGGCTATCAACCGAATGACAATCGGAAATTTTAAGAAAGATAGTAGTATTTCTTATTAACCAACCACTACATAAGAAGACAATCCATGAAACCGATTAAATATCTCACCATAGTCATGGCAACCATCATGCTAATGTCATGCACTCAAGCTAAGCCAGCTACTGCAATATCAGAACAAAACCATGAAGAGTCTGATACTTCGCTTATGCTCAAGATGATCATGAATTTGCACAAACATCGTTGGCTTTTGATGCTTTAACCGCTTTATTTCATCGGCATGGCATGAAATGCACTAAAGATCCAAATATTAAAATCGCCACCCCAGAAGAAGCGAATGAATGGTACAAATCTTTATACTGGGGAGAGAATGATCGCAAAGAGTAATATACATAACTCAACCCGCCATCCCACTTAGCAAAGAGTAGATTTAAAGAGTTTTCAATCATTTTTTTGCACTTGGATTGTATATTCAAGCTAATAAGCAGGCTCTATAATATACTGCCACATATCAGGGTCTTGGTAGGATTCGTTGATGGAGAAGCCTGCGTTTTTGGCTTTGGCTTCGTCGTCTTGGCGAGATTCTATTCCCCAGTTACGCCATTCCTCATACACCTGTCTTAGCTGTTCGACTGTTTCTTCATCAACAATGTTTCTATAAAACTCATATTTGGCAGTCTTAAAATGAAAATCCACCATATACTGCTCCAAATCAGGTTGATTGGGAATGGGGTTGGGTTTGGTGTCGGTTTTTTGAATATTTATCCAAACCGTAACATCACGAAGATAAAGATTTAAGTTGAATACAAAACCATAGCCATCTTTTTCTTGCTTGGCAATCACATATTGCCACTCCTCAAAGGTTAAGGGGGTTAAGCTATCCGATGAAAATCTTGTATTAAACACATACCTATCATCAGGTACATCATCAGGGTTATCATAAGTTAAGATTTTAACATTATCCTCTTTGGCAATTCTAGCATCCCAAGGTCTAAAATACTGTTGCCATCCTGCCTGTTTAAAGGCGGTAATAAGAGCCACATAGTCTTGGTAGGCTTGTTCAGCAGTAGTAAATTCTGCTTGGCTAAGTCCTGCTTGTATACCCATACCACCAACACCATCAGTACGCTCCCCATGTCGTGCAACAAAGATGGAAAAAACATGGGGAATTGTTGTTGTCTTGCCAAAATGCTCAAGCTTGACAATGCCTAAATTTGGTGGTTGCCAATGATATCTATCAAAGCTTAGAGAACCTGCCGTTTCACTATAGCCCAAATAACGATGATTGTCTTTCACACCTTGATGACCAAAGTGTAGAGTTACTTCTTGAGGGAGTGGCTTAGGCGGGCTATCAGCATGACAAGCTTGTAAGCCCATCACGCCAATGATAAATACCATCAAAGCAAATAATAATCTTATCATCATATTCTCATCAATAAGCAGGCTCTATAATATACTGCCATATATCAGGGTGTACCGGTGCACCCATAACCAATAACAACTTCCAAGATGCGACCCAACCAGGCACATCAAAAAAGCCTCCGCTTGAATCGCCACCAAATGCCACGATGGTTGCTATATGCTTTATCACTGCATACTTGTGTACTCCAACCTTGTGAATCACGCACATACTCTGCTTGATTGATTTGTAATTTGCCATTATTTTCTACTAGGCAAAAGTAAGAGCTAGCACTGTATTTACTGCTAGATACAACATAAATATCATTTAGTCTATAATTAAAGTCTGAAAACATAAAACAGCTTTCAGGACTTTTTAACATGGGTAGGTCGCCAGTAAAAGAGATTCTTTGCCCTTCTTTTTCATCATCTACAGACGGTTCGCTATTCTCAAGAAGCAGATGATAATTGTCTGCTTTTTGATTATTATCTTTTTCGTCATACAAATAAAAGCAAGGTTGATTGTTTTTTAGTGCAATCAACACTCCACCATCATTAGGTTCTCCTTTTTTACAAGCAGTAAGAGCAGTCAATACCATCAAAATAGTTAACAAATTTTTCATTCAAGAAATTCCTATTTAATAATATCAAAACATTCTATCCATTTGATGTTTTTGGGTAATAACAAAGGTTCATTTGGATTTTTTTGTACTTGAAGTTACTGCTCATTCGGCAGCTGATTTGCTACAAATACACCTAAATTCAGCAGCTTTATTCTATCATAAAATCAGACTTGTGATAGAATACCATCTTAATCTTAACTTAAGGCTGAAGAATTGTTTGATGGCGAAATAGAACTTGATGAAAGCTATTTTGGCGGCATTCACAAAGCCAAGCGTGTTTTAAGAAAGTACAATGGCATTGACAAGAAACACCTTCATCTTTTTATCAAAGAATGTGAGTTTCGTTTTAACTATGGTACACCATCTAATCAATTAAGATTGTTAAGAAAATGGTGTGGGGTTTAGGGGGTTTATCTAGTACAGCCCTTATGATATATACAAACTGTAGTGGTACACTAATCCCGCAGTCCTCAATAAGTGGTACAATATCATAAAAATGAGGATAAACCATGAGACGACCAAGACGAAGCTTTAGTGCAGAGTTTAAATTAGAAGCAGTAAAATTAGTCACAGACAAAGGCTACAGCATATCCCAGGCTTGTCAGGAATTGGATGTTGGTGAAACATCATTTAGACGCTGGTTAAGCCAAGTCAAAGCAGAACATCAAGGCTATGTACTTGCAGGCTCAAAACCAATCAGTCCTGATCAACAACGTATTCGTGAGCTAGAAGATAGAATCAGAGTGCTAGAAGAGGACAAGCTGATTCTAAAAAAGGCTACAGCGATTTTAATATCTCTCGAGAGCAAAAATACCAAGCAATTAAGACATTAAAATCGCACGGCATCAAGCGTTTATGTAAGTTATTTGGCGTCAGTGAAAGTGCTTACTATACCCAGTTACGACAGGCTAATAAACCAGCTAAGCATGTTGGTATCGCCACTCACATAAAAGCCATTTTTGACGAAAGCAGAGGCTCAGCAGGTAAACGCAGTATCAAAGCACGATTGCAAGCAAAAGGTATCACAGTTGGCTTGTATTTAGTGCGTAAGCTTATGAAGCAGCAAGGCTTATTTAGCAAACAACCGCAAAAATGGCGTTATCAAGACAAAGACAATGGCCAAATATTTGACAATATTCTGGAGCGACAGTTTAGTCCTAAGCCTCATATAACGGTGCTTTGTGGTGATACAACCTATCTGAAGGTTAACGGCGTGTGGCATTATTTGGCAGTGGTTATTAATTTATCCAATCGTCAAGTAGTGGGCTGGAAGCTTGGTAATCGTCATGATGCAAATTTAGTGATTGATGCATTAAACCATGCCATGCTAAACATCAAACACACACCAAACATGATCTTTCACTCCGATCAAGGCAGTATTTATGGCAGTGACAAGTTTACAGCTTGTGTAAACAGACACAAGCTAGTCCAAAGCATGAGTCGCCGAGGCAATTGTTGGGATAATGCCCCAATGGAGCGATGGTTTCGTAGTTTTAAACATGAGTGGATGCCAAAAGGCGGTTATCGTGATGTTGAAAGTGCAATGAATGATGTCAAAGACTATGTGATGTATTATAATCACATTCGTCCACATCAATACAATCAAGGTCTGGCACCAGTTCCAGCAAAATCAACTTATCAGGGACTGTTGAATTAGTTGACCACTACAAACATATGTTTTCATTTTTTGAGCCGAGTGATGGTTATAAGAAAACATATGTAATCAATGTAAAACAGTGCAATTAGTTTTACTATATTTTGTCAATTAGGAATAGATATGAATAAGAAAATATTTTTCCTAGCAGGTTTAATATTGTTATTAACAAGTTGTAGCAAAGCGACTTTTTATCCAGATGCCTTACCTGATGCTTGCCTTAATCAATTCTATAAGGCAGAGATTAAGGTTGGTGGTGGCGATGTTGTGTCAAGTGATTGGACAAAATACGGTCAAGTGTCTGATGAGAACTTCAAAGTAAATTCAAGAATGTATTTTAGTGGGTATAGGGATATTACAGGTGCTTTGGTACCCGATTACGATGGCAATGAACTTACCGTGTCAGGTACACCTACCAGTTTAGAGTCGATTGATGTAAAGATTAATGTTGCTTTCTATAAACATATGTTTTCATTTTTTTGAGCCGAGTAATGGTTATGAAAAAACATATACAATTTATGTCAAACAGTGTAATTAATATTGACAAATAATTAATGTAATTCAATTTAAATTATTGTATCATAGAATTAATAGATGACAATTTATTAGTATTTCTAGAAAAATTTATCATACTGATATTATTTGAAGATTTTTAGTTAGGGTAAAGACAATCACTCTATTAAAACCAATGTGAATTTTTCTAACTTTCGCAAACATATTTTCCAAATATATGTGTTTGGGTAGATGCTCATAATAAAAAAGCAGGAGCTTAACAATGAAACGATTTTTTCTGTGGTCCATGGGCTTTATGTTTGGGCTTTTTGTTTTATTTATAGTGAGCTATCTTGTACTGTATTATGCCTCAACTAGACCTGAGCTTACCACCCAAGAATTACCCAAAGCACGCCTCAATCAGCCTTACCATGCAAAAATTCAGATAGAAGGCATAGTTGCTGATGAAGATACTACAGTTTTTTCTTCAAGCACTGATATTATGGTAAAGCCCAAAGTATATGAAACCAATAAAGACATATATAATAAACCTGTTTATAGAACAGATTACTCGGACTTAACTATTGCAGGTACGCCTACCAAGATAGAACTCATCACCATTCAAGTACAGGGGAGATTTTACGATGCAATGTTTTCAGGCAAAGAATTTAAAAGAACATATACTATTGAAGTGTTGGAATAGGTGGTAAAATATAATATTCACCTAATTAACCATAAATAAAAACTCTCATGCCAAAACTTTTTTTGATAACATCAAAGCTATGCTTGTTTTTATCAGTATTTCCCTTGCTTTTTATTGAATACAATAAAATTTGTTTTGGATATGATAAATATTCAATAATGTATTTATATCAAATTAATGGCACAGGGGGTGATGATGGTGTCGCATTTAAATTATTGGCGATATTTACTTTTTTCTTTGCATTATTTTTGTCCTTAGTAAGAAATAAAATTGGCTATGCTTTTTTGTTTTCTGTTTATTTTATATGTCAGTATTTCATATTTTTATTTATAGAAAGCTCAACTGTTTGGAATATGATATGGTCATCTATTATTTATTGCAATAATAATCATTTACTTATTTGGGTAATATTGCAGATACTATTTATTATCAATAGTTTGGCATTCCTGTATTTTAATAAATCAAAAATTTAACATAAAGAGTGTTGCAACAAGGACTATTAACACCCTATGTGCCGGTACAGTTCCTGACCAAGGCTTATCCTCTTTGTGTGGTCCTGCTGTATTTTTTTATTTTTTACTATTGGTGGATAAAAATACCTACAAAAGTCTTGTTTGGAGTCTGTGTGTAGTGGTACACTAATCCCGCAGTCCTCAATAAGTGGTACAATATCATAAAAATGAGGATAAACCATGAGACGACCAAGACGAAGCTTTAGTGCAGAGTTTAAATTAGAAGCAGTAAAATTAGTCACAGACAAAGGCTACAGCATATCCCAGGCTTGTCAGGAATTGGATGTTGGTGAAACATCATTTAGACGCTGGTTAAGCCAAGTCAAAGCAGAACATCAAGGCTATGTACTTGCAGGCTCAAAACCAATCAGTCCTGATCAACAACGTATTCGTGAGCTAGAAGATAGAATCAGAGTGCTAGAAGAGGACAAGCTGATTCTAAAAAAGGCTACAGCGATTTTAATATCTCTCGAGAGCAAAAATACCAAGCAATTAAGACATTAAAATCGCACGGCATCAAGCGTTTATGTAAGTTATTTGGCGTCAGTGAAAGTGCTTACTATACCCAGTTACGACAGGCTAATAAACCAGCTAAGCATGTTGGTATCGCCACTCACATAAAAGCCATTTTTGACGAAAGCAGAGGCTCAGCAGGTAAACGCAGTATCAAAGCACGATTGCAAGCAAAAGGTATCACAGTTGGCTTGTATTTAGTGCGTAAGCTTATGAAGCAGCAAGGCTTATTTAGCAAACAACCGCAAAAATGGCGTTATCAAGACAAAGACAATGGCCAAATATTTGACAATATTCTGGAGCGACAGTTTAGTCCTAAGCCTCATATAACGGTGCTTTGTGGTGATACAACCTATCTGAAGGTTAACGGCGTGTGGCATTATTTGGCAGTGGTTATTAATTTATCCAATCGTCAAGTAGTGGGCTGGAAGCTTGGTAATCGTCATGATGCAAATTTAGTGATTGATGCATTAAACCATGCCATGCTAAACATCAAACACACACCAAACATGATCTTTCACTCCGATCAAGGCAGTATTTATGGCAGTGACAAGTTTACAGCTTGTGTAAACAGACACAAGCTAGTCCAAAGCATGAGTCGCCGAGGCAATTGTTGGGATAATGCCCCAATGGAGCGATGGTTTCGTAGTTTTAAACATGAGTGGATGCCAAAAGGCGGTTATCGTGATGTTGAAAGTGCAATGAATGATGTCAAAGACTATGTGATGTATTATAATCACATTCGTCCACATCAATACAATCAAGGTCTGGCACCAGTTCCAGCAAAATCAACTTATCAGGGACTGTTGAATTAGTTGACCACTACAGTGGTATTATGGTGTAGCAAATATTAAATCAATACAACTTAAGCCATCTAAGAAAACCAGATATCCTACTGGGTATTTTAAAACCAATGGTATAGCTAAAATATCGGGATTTCCTCATGAATTAATGGGTTGGTTGGAAAAGGACAATTGGTCTATCCAGTCAAATTTGCCACTTAATAAATTTATGCTCTACCATAAAACCGCTTTTATTGTAAAAAAAGGTGTGACATGAAAAAGACAGCATTATGGCAAAATATGGCATTATGGGAGAAAGTGGCATTGTGGTTTTTGGCAACCATAGTATTTTTGATTGTTTTTTTTAATTATTATGTTTAAAATCTCATCACATTTTGCTAATCGTCCACATTTTGCAACCCAAGAATTACCCAAAGCACATCTCAATCAACCTTATTATGCGAAAATTGAGATAGAAGCCGCTATTATAGAGGAAACGGTTGACATACAAGTTTCAAATGAAGATATTATGGTGGAGCCGAAAGTGTATGAAAGCTACAAAGACATATATAATAAACCTGTTTATAGAACAGATTACTCAAACTTAACTATTACAGGCACTCCGTCTGAACTAAAACCAATTACCATCAAATTAACAGGGAGTACTTATGGCAGTATGTTTGTTGGCAAAGAATTTGAAAAAACATATACCATTGAAGTGTTGGAATAGGTGGATAAAATATATGGAATCCCAGCTTAATGAAAGATACAAACTTTGAAACTAATGTTAGGGCTAGAAATTTGGATACAGTGATTCAGATTTATGAAGAAAAAAGTTAAGAGAGCCATTAATTCTTAGATTTGGTATGATTAAAATGATAGAAAAATTAATAAAGATCGCGGCTATTTTTATGGCAATTTGCTCCATAATAGCGATTGGCTTTATGTTTTTGATGAACCATATCCTCTCCAAAGACAAAGATCTCGTCAAAAATGGCACATTAAAAAGTGCCATCATTGAGCAAAATAATCTAATTTTTGCTCTTCAGGAGGGTTATACAAGTGGTCTTGAGATTAACCATAACAACCAAATAGTTTATTCGCAAAGCCTAGGTAGAAAAGTCTCAAAACTTACCATAGAAAATTATCCCTCCATAATCCAAAATAAGCAAATCTACAATTTTATGTTGTATCAATATGAGCTTGGAGGTCATGGATTTTCTGGATTTGATTTTTGTATTAATAACAAAACAGTTTTTTATGGGAAAGATATAAAAAACTGTTTAAAAAAATGATTGGTAACGCTCGACTGGCAACAAAATATAGCGACAAGTTGAGCGTCTATAAACTAAAATTATCAGCTACTTTGATTGATATTGACGATGCCAAATTAGCTTTATTGTTTGATATTATCGCAACGCCATCATTCGTCGGTTTGACAATCTTTAGATGGGAGATTTGAACATCAAGCGAATCGAAAATATTTACTATATGACGAAGTGGAGCTTGATGAAAGGGCGGATTTTTGACGATATGCACATGGCTTTTCTATAATACTGTGGTGGGTGATCATACGATTGCATGGAATGAATTACATCTCATTATGCTTGGTATGGTGATGTATGGCTGTACGTTGGGTTGTATTCCAGCGGTATTGGTTGCAATCAAATTGAATAAACAAAAGCAATATTCAGATGTTGCAGGGGTTGTGTTATTTAAACATGGGTGCGTATCATCAATGATTTGTACATTATGTTTTTATGTTGGTGTCATTTTAATACATTTGATTGATACGGCTACGTTATTATTAGATTTGGAAGTTTTAGCTTGGATTGTTTTAAGTGCTAGCTTTTTAGGTGTCATAGGTGGTATGAGTAGTTGGCTTACAGGGCGATTAGTGTTACCTAATCGCTAAGTACATGACAAAAACCACCTAAAGAAGTCCATATTAATGATTTCTTTAGGTTTAAAACAGAAATGAGATAACGAGTGAGTTTATCAAGCCCATATCGAAACACACTTTCAGCTTGACGGCCATGCTTGCAAAATCCACACCTTCCTGACCACCTATTCCAGTCTAAATGGGCATCAATTCCGATTTAAAATGACTAGTGATTTCAGTGAACCCTGTCCATCTTGGTTGAGTCTCTATGATTATTATGGTGTTAATTCCTTTCACATAGATTCGCCCGCTAATGTAATCAAGCATGCTTGATGAATGGTGCGATCAAGCATAGCATCAGCAATGGTTATCTCAGGAAATAAATAACCTATGTTAAGCTGCAACAGAATACTGGCTAGCAATCAGCAAACTGCCAATATTGGATTGTGTGCCAATACCCAATAAATGCAAAATCTTTTACATTTGACAATCAAAGGTTGTTTTTATTGGATGATTAAATAGGGTGGAATATGCAACAATCTTTTCCATTTGGCTATTTTAACCCAAATGGAATTTTTGGTTATTATCCAGGACAACTCCTTTATTTATGGTAAAATACACCAAAGGGTAGTGTAGTGGTACACTAATCCCGCAGTCCTCAATAAGTGGTACAATATCATAAAAATGAGGATAAACCATGAGACGACCAAGACGAAGCTTTAGTGCAGAGTTTAAATTAGAAGCAGTAAAATTAGTCACAGACAAAGGCTACAGCATATCCCAGGCTTGTCAGGAATTGGATGTTGGTGAAACATCATTTAGACGCTGGTTAAGCCAAGTCAAAGCAGAACATCAAGGCTATGTACTTGCAGGCTCAAAACCAATCAGTCCTGATCAACAACGTATTCGTGAGCTAGAAGATAGAATCAGAGTGCTAGAAGAGGACAAGCTGATTCTAAAAAAGGCTACAGCGATTTTAATATCTCTCGAGAGCAAAAATACCAAGCAATTAAGACATTAAAATCGCACGGCATCAAGCGTTTATGTAAGTTATTTGGCGTCAGTGAAAGTGCTTACTATACCCAGTTACGACAGGCTAATAAACCAGCTAAGCATGTTGGTATCGCCACTCACATAAAAGCCATTTTTGACGAAAGCAGAGGCTCAGCAGGTAAACGCAGTATCAAAGCACGATTGCAAGCAAAAGGTATCACAGTTGGCTTGTATTTAGTGCGTAAGCTTATGAAGCAGCAAGGCTTATTTAGCAAACAACCGCAAAAATGGCGTTATCAAGACAAAGACAATGGCCAAATATTTGACAATATTCTGGAGCGACAGTTTAGTCCTAAGCCTCATATAACGGTGCTTTGTGGTGATACAACCTATCTGAAGGTTAACGGCGTGTGGCATTATTTGGCAGTGGTTATTAATTTATCCAATCGTCAAGTAGTGGGCTGGAAGCTTGGTAATCGTCATGATGCAAATTTAGTGATTGATGCATTAAACCATGCCATGCTAAACATCAAACACACACCAAACATGATCTTTCACTCCGATCAAGGCAGTATTTATGGCAGTGACAAGTTTACAGCTTGTGTAAACAGACACAAGCTAGTCCAAAGCATGAGTCGCCGAGGCAATTGTTGGGATAATGCCCCAATGGAGCGATGGTTTCGTAGTTTTAAACATGAGTGGATGCCAAAAGGCGGTTATCGTGATGTTGAAAGTGCAATGAATGATGTCAAAGACTATGTGATGTATTATAATCACATTCGTCCACATCAATACAATCAAGGTCTGGCACCAGTTCCAGCAAAATCAACTTATCAGGGACTGTTGAATTAGTTGACCACTACATAGGCAATCACTGCCTAGACTGCAAATACTTGTTAATTGCTACCTATGCGATAACATCATGGAGTCCTTATGTCCAACAACAGCATGAGACCAATTCATGTGGGTGAGATACTGCGTGAAGAATTTTTAAAACCTTTAGGGTTGTCAGTAGCGACTTTGGCTGAGTTTTTGGGCATTGCGCCTAATCATGTTCATGATATTATCAGTGGACGGTGTGGTATTAGTGCAGACACTGCCTTGCGTTTGGCACAGTATTTTGGCAATAGTTCTAGATTTTGGCTGGACTTACAAAATACCTATGAGCAACAACTTACCAAAACAGTCTATTTCAAATAACCTTAGAACCATCACAGCATAAAAAAGGAAACTCATATGGAACAAGCAAGCACCCAAAAGCTGACACTTCAAGACTATGCACCTAAACACTACATCGAAATATCAGAATTAGAAGAGAACTTCGATTACTGGATGGAAGTTGTTGAAAAAGATGTGATTGCTATCATAAAAGATGGAGAACCTAAATTTTGTATGGTGCCTGAATTTATTTATACTCAGATGACAGCGTACGCATCTTTAGATAATTGAGATAGCCATCAAATTTATGACAATCCAAAAAACCCATGAAAGATCTACCAACGCGTATCTTTGATGCCTTTTGTGAAGGGATATTGGATACTGCTGTGTTTTATAGCAGTGATGATGCGTATTTGTATCGATTGGATGAATATAGACAAGTCTTTGAAAGACTGGCTAAAGATGCTGACATTCATGTGATATATTATGACTTTACTGATGTGCAAGCATCCATCTATCAGCATTTTATGTCGCATATGATTGCAGCTGTTTGCCCTAATCAAGCAGATAGCTGTTATTCTTTAAGAGTTGTATTTGAGCAAATTATCTCAGGCAATCAGCGATATTTGTTAATACTGGATAATATTGAGTGTTTATATCAACCATTCCATCTCCAATCATCTGAAATCAAAGACTTCATCGGCTCATTGCGCACCTGCCTAGATGTCTATCGAACAAATATCCGCGCGGCTATGCTTTGTCGAGATACGGCAAATTTAAGAAAACTGTATCATGATTACCATGAGCCGTTTTATCGTTTTGGGTATTTGCAGGATGTGGGAAGGTAAAAGGATTTCATTGCTCGACACTAAACTGGATGAAATTATCCCAAGTGGTTATCAAAGCAGTGAGCTCAGTTTTTATCATAGCCATAAAAATATTAAAATAATGAAGTTTTTTATGGTTATACCCATAAACAAATGATGAAATTGGCTTAACATTTGGCATATAACCAAAAAACTAGAGAGATTAATTAGGTCACCAAAATCTCAAACTATGCAAAACATGCCTTTAATTAAAGTACTGAAAGGCAACATTCGCCCTACTTCACCAACAAATACCCCTTACCACGACCATTACGCACAGTGGTTGCCAATCCCATGCTCTCAAGTTCATTGAGTAGCTTACGAGCGGTACTGTCTGAGATGCCAAGCTCATTAGATACTTGTTTGGCGGTCAAAACCTGATTAGATGGCGTATTTGTGAGTAGCTGATACTGATGGATGCTAAGATTGCTATAATCAACAGCTAGATTTGCAGGTGCGGATTTTGGCATAGATTGCAGAATAATCGCTTTGACAATCGGATGGATAAAGCCATCCCCTTGATGATCTGCATTGGCAAATTCGCAATACGCCTGCATCAAGGTCGGTAGCGTCTGCCATGTAGGAGGCTGGTGAACAATTTGCCCGTCATAATCAGCAATGACAATCTCATCATCTTGGCGAAATTCACCCGAAATCGCATCATTGTCAATCGCACCCTCTGTAGCGATTCGGTGCAATTGCAAAATCATAGTGATATCAAGCGGTTGATTTATTTGTTGTTTCACCGCTTGCATCAAGTGATAATTATTGACAATCATCACCTCGCTTTTATTCATAGGTGCACGGCGACTGCCGAGTAGCTCTTTAGCAACCTTGCGTGTGGTAGATGCACCTTCAAGCTGAGCACTGGTAATCGGCTCTTCAAAGAGCAGCTCTTCGGTATCAATAGGCCATTGCCATTGCTGATAGTGATGCTCAATGTGATATAGCTTGGCTTGTAGGCTTTGTGGTAAGCAATACGAGAATTGATAGCCACCAATATGCATCGACTGCATGATGGCGTGACGGTTGAGTTTTTGGGTAAGCCAGCGCCGTTTGCTGTCAGCTGGGTGACGATAGAAAAACTGCTCCCATGACAAATAACGCCCCTTGGCATCTATCGGTGGATGCTCTGCCAAATACCCCAAAAGCACAGACGAAATATCCCCCGCTTCTAGTTCTGATAAAGTAGGTGGCTTGGGTAATTTCATCGTTATTTTCCATAAAATGTCGCAATTTATCGTATTTTACCTTATTTTATCGTAATTTGTCGTAAATTATCGTATTTTATCTCAGTTTGTCGCTAATTGACTTTATGGTAATTAGTTTATACTTGAAACTTTTGTATATATAGAAAAAGTTTCAAGTATAATTGAAACTTTTTCTATATTAAGCTAAAATAGCAATTATAGTTTTAGGATTTTACCGTGAAAAAAGATTTAGTTTATCGCCAAAAATACCTTGAAATGGTACGCCCGTTTATCGGAAAACGTTTGATTAAAGTGTTTACTGGGCAACGCCGTGTAGGCAAAAGCTATTTGCTGTTTCAGATTATGCAAGAGATTCAAACAGTGGATGAAAATGCCCACATTATTTATATCAACAAAGAAGACTTGGCATTTAGTCACATTACAACCGCAGAGCACCTGAATGATTTTGTGCAAGAGCAGAAAAAGAGCGGTCAAAAAAATTACATTTTTATCGATGAAATTCAAGAAATTACAGATTTTGAACAAGCGTTGCGTTCGCTTTTATTAGATGACGAATTGGATTTGTATTGCACGGGTAGCAATGCTCATTTGCTTTCACGGGATATTGCAGGTAGCCTGAGTGGGCGAGCGATTGAAATTAATGTCCACTCCCTGTCCTATTTTGAATTTCTTGAATTTATGAAACTGGACGATAGCGATAAATCGATGTCACTGTTTTTGAAATATGGCGGTTTGCCTTATTTGAAAGACTTGCCGTTGCAAGACAACATCGTGTTTGAATATCTACGAAATATTTATTCCACCATTGCCATTCGGGATATTGTGAACCGTTATTCATTGCGAAATGTGCAATTTTTAGAGCAGCTTACGCAATTTTTAGCAAGCAATATTGGCAATTTGTTTTCTGCTAAAAAAATCTCTGATTTTTTAAAATCGCAGAAAATTACCACATCAAGCATGCAGGTACAAAATTATGCGGAATATCTTGCCAACGCCTTTTTAATTCACAAAGTACCACGCTATGATATTGAAGGTAAACGCATTTTTGAGATTGGCGAAAAATACTATTTTGAAGATTTAGGTTTGCGAAACGCCCTGATTGGCTATCGGGTACAAGATCGTGGCAAATTGCTTGAAAACTGCATATTCAATCATCTTCAAATCGCAGGTTATGATGTCAAAATCGGCGGTTTAAATAGCCAAGAAATTGACTTCGTGGCAGAGAAGGATGGTGAACGTATATATGTGCAGGCGGCGCTGACCATTAATGAAGAAAAAACACTTGAGCGAGAATTTGGCAACCTGCTGAAAATCCAAGACAACTACCCGAAATATGTGGTGACAATGGACGAATTTGACGGCAATACTTTTGAAGGGATACAGTGTTTGAGTTTGAGGGTATTTTTGAGAGAGATTCTGGGTGGATGATGACCAACCATGCATTACTGATGTGGCACAGAATAAGCATATATAATGTTTTAGGAGTAATTTTATGAAATTACGAAAAATCCATATTAAAAACTTCCGTTCTATTCATGATGTTGAAATAGAAGTTCATAACTATACGATGTTAGTTGGTGCAAATAATGCAGGTAAAAGCAATATTATGGCTGCATTACGAGCTTTTTATGAAAATATTCCGTGGACAAAAGATGATGAACCAAGATTTCAGAAGGTTACATCAGAAAATGAAATGGAAATAGAAAGTTGGGTTGAACTAACATTTGAATTGACCGATGGGGAATGGAATGCATTAGCAGATAAATATAAAGGAACTGGAGAAAAGCATTTAACTGTTCGTAAGTATTTTATTTCTAAAGAGAAAGTAAAGCCAAGACAGAGTAATATATACGGGATTGTTGATGGTGTAATTGACGAATCACTATTTTATGGAGCTAAAAATATCGGCTCTGCAAAATTGGGGCAAATTATTTACATCCCTGCATTTATATCAGCTAGTGAACAAATGAAAACATCTGGATCATCTCCTTTGAGAGATATGCTGAATTTGATGTTAAAAAAAGCCTTGGTTAATAGTCATGCTTACCAAAAAGTAGTAGCTTCATTTGAGGAGTTTAATGATGAAGCTAAAAATAAAAATGGTTTTTTGGATCAAATAGCAAATCCTATTAATAGTGCTATTTCAAGTTGGGGGATTAAGTTTGATATGTCTATTGGTGCTATCTCCCCAGAAGATATTACAAAAAATCTCATTAAACATTCATTTGTTGATTCTATGTTAGGTGATTATGCTTTATCTCTTGATAGATATGGGCACGGATTCCAGCGTTCTTTTTTATATGAATTAATTAAATTAGTGCCTGAAATATCCAATGAAAACAACACCGCTCAGGAGAAGAATGATTTTAACCCTGATTTTACATTAATACTATTTGAAGAACCTGAAGCATTTTTACACCCAACACAACAAGAAAATATGGCATATCATTTGAGAAGATTAGGAGAGGGCAACGAGCAACAAGTCATCATCACTAGCCATTCACCTATTTTTGTTGGAAAAGCAACAGACAGTTTGTGCCAGATAGGACGAGTTCACAAAAAAGATGGATTAACATCTTTAGGGCAAATAAAATCGAAGGAATTAAATAATATCTTCTCGAGTGGCTTAGACTTTAAATCTTGCCTGCAAAATTTTGTAGCTAATCCCAATGTTCCAGAACAAAATAAGGCAGAAGCAAAAAACTGTTAAGCAATTCAGATCAAGATGAAGAAGTTGAAATTCAAAATGAAAAATTTCGTTATCAACTTTGGCTGGATTCAGAACGCTCATCAATGTTCTTTGCAGATAAAGTATTATTGGTAGAAGGTCCGACCGAAAAGGCGTTATTTAATTGGTTATTGGCCAACAACCATGATTGGCGTACATTTACAAAACATCGTATAGCTGTTGTTGATGTTATTGGTAAATTTAATTTTCATCGTTATATGACTCTTCTTGATATTTTTGGCATCCCATATGGATTGATAATTGATGATGATTTAAATAAAAACCATCATCAGGCTATAAATGATATGCTTAAAAACTATAATTGTAATTGCAAAATTGCAGAGCCAGTTTTCATACCACAATGTATCGAGCCCTATTTAGGATTAAATTTACCATCAAGAGCTGACTTAAAACCGCTTGAGATACTTAAGAAGCTAGAGAGTAACGAAATAGATGCAGATAGATTAAATGATTTGAAGGGGCTATTTATTTTAGCTTTAGATCTCTGAATTGATATAAAAAAGGAGGGGCTGTACTAAATAAATCCCAAATCTTACACCATTTCTCAATACTTTAAACTAATTAAATGATGCGCCATAGTTAAATCTAAACCCATATTCTTTGTCGATGTTTCATATCAATGTCATTGATTTACTAGCAGTGCCACGACCGCATTTGCCTTTGCGAAAGTCGGCAAAAAAGCTTTCACCCCAGCTTCGCCAACAAATACCTCTTACCACGACAATTACACACAGTGGTTGCCAATCCCATGCTCTCAAGTTCATTGAGTAACTTGCGAGCAGCACTGTCTGAGATGCCAAGCTCATTAGACACTTGTTTGGCGGTCAAAACTTGATCAGCTGGCGTATTTGTGAGTAGCTGATACTGATGGATTGAAATGGTATATGCCAGTACAAAACACTCAAATACCGAGTCGGCTGATGGTTACTGATCATAAGCAAGCACCTCGGCGATGGTTTTGGGTTTGATTGCTTTAGGTTTGGTTAATTCCATAAACCGAGCAATATCATCCAAAATCATCCACAATAACAAAAAGTTCTTCAAAGAAATATGACCTGTATTCTCAAACCGACGAATGGTTGGCTCAGGAATCAAGGATTTTTCAGCCAGTGCTCGGCGTGATAGCTTGGCATCTTTGCGTTTTTGTTTTAGATACGCCGCCAAAGCTAAGCGTGCATCAATATCGTCATACAGATGAAGCATAACCACCTCAACTTGGTTTAATTTTGATATTATTTTATCAAAATTACGGGATTTTTGGTGGTTTTTGATAATATTTTATCAAATTCATGCATGAATAACTTTTTTGTAGCTACTCTACAAGACAACTCAGCTCATAACTTTGACTGCGCCCAGAAGCCAGCGACTTCACCAAAATTTCTTTTTCAACCAAATCATTAATATCTCTTAGAGCGGTATCTGTGGATACTTTTGTGATACTCGCCCATTTTTTGGTGGTAAGCTTGCCATAAAAATCACCCCAAAGCTTATTGATCATCACTACCTGCCGTGGATTGAGTGATGTGTGGCGATATGTATGCCAAAACTGTGACTTAGCGACAACCTTTTGTGACTGAGCAAGTGCTTGTATCAAAGCTGCTTCTAGATTGGTTAAAAACCAAATTAGCCATTCGGTGGCTGACGCTAAGCCCCTTTGGGTCTGTTCAAGTATGTGATAATACTCACGACGATTGGCAAGAATTTGTGCGGACATGCTATAAAATCGCTGCGGACTGCCATCGCTTTTGGCGAGCATCCGTTCAGTGAGTGCACGAGTTAGGCGACCGTTACCATCATCAAATGGATGTAGCGTGACAAACCACAGGTGTGCAAGCCCCGCCTTAATTGTCAAATCAAGTCCCGTTTCATTATTGTTATACCACTGAAAAAATCGCTCAAGCTCATCGGGCAATCTATCAGCCTTTGGTGCTTCAAAGTGTACTTTGGCTTTGCCATAGGCACCTGAGACCACCTGCATCGGGCCATTGGCATCATCTCGCAATGCGCCCACATTAATGTCATACATACCACTTAGCCCTTGTGGGAATAGTGCATGATGCCAACGACAGACTTCATCCAGGGTTAGTGGCAAATCAAATCCTGAAGTCGCCTTAAGCATCATTTCAACAATCGCTTCCACTTCATAGCTTGGCGTAACAAGCTGATGCTGATACAGCGCTTCAATACCCAAGTGCCGAGCAACCGAAGAGCGTACCTGTTCAGTGTTAAGATATTCACCCTCAATCTCCGATGTCTTAATCACCTCCAATGTCAAAGCTTCAAGACTAACTTCAAGCGGTAAATCAAACCCAAGGCTGCTCATCTGCCCCAACAAGCGCCCCTGAAGCAAACGAATGCGAGCAACAAGGGGAAGCAACTGCACCTCATCAAGCTGCCAATCTGTCCAATTTGGATACTCATGAATAAACGTATCAACCATCACTATTCTCAATTTCGCCTCATCTGCGGTAATTATACCACATATTCTCCGCAAAATATGCGGTGAATAATACCATCAATCACCGCAAAATTGGCATACTAAATCCCAAACCCAACTGACAAATTATAAGATTTGAATAAAAAATCTTTAATATTATTAAATAGAAAATATAAAATTAAAAATAATTCAAATCCATCAATACCTGCAACTTTCATCAGCAAACACAAGAGCAAAAAATTCAAAATTATGATAAAATACGAAAAATGGTGGGGTAAATTTACCCTACTGATTTTCGTGCCAAAAAATAAAAAGCCATCAAAGCGTGCAATCAGCATCCACACTGATAATAGTCATAAGATATTGATATATAAAGAGATTATTTAAGGTTAAATAAGGTTATTCGTCGAAAAATAGTCGCCTAATTGCCAAGGTTGGGGTTTCCCGCTCCAAATTTTAAAAAGTCCAAGTCAGATGATTTGGGCTTTTTTGTTATACATCTTTCTAACAGCTTCTCCAAATTTCATCACCATAATAGCACCAGTCAATTTCTAGCGGACTTCCAAGCAAGATAAAATCCGCAAACGCCTTTATGATAATTCCACCATCATATCAATCCAATAGGCAGCACAGGAGTTACCGTAATGAAAAAAATGGATCTTTACAGCACTGGGCGGACTTGCCATCAGCACCCAAGCACTCGCCATCGAAATCTCACCGGGTGATAATGATTTGACACCTGCAGGTACCAATGCCTTACTGGTTTATCAGCAATTTGCCACGACCGATCGTTTGCGCGAGCAGGGCAAGACAGCATCTGATCAATTTGGCCTTGACACATCGATGACCGTGCTGCGCTATTTTCACACATTTGGCATCAATGAGCGATCAACACTGGATCTGGATACTTTTGTGCCATTTGTCAAAGCCACAGGCAAGCACGATGCAGCAGGCATTGATATCAGCGGTGTGGCAGACTGGACGGTCACAACCACATATCGGCGTAAGCTGAACGAGAATAATGACGCATTGATCTTAACAGGACTGCTAAGCTTACCAACTGGCAGCTGCGAGCTGAGCAGTGATCGCTTAAGCCTGGATGTGCAAGCTGGTTATGTCAAAAATTTTGGTAAAAAATGGTCAATGGATGTGACAGGCGATGTGATTTTCTACGGCAAAGATAGTCATGATTTTAAGAAAGATGTCTCATTTGAAAGTCAGCTCATCGGTCGCTATCACATTGATGATACGCTGTCACTGGGCACAGGTCTTTGGGCATCTGTGGGGCGGCGAAACCAAGGATGCCGATGGCAACAAACAGGGCGATCGCCTGCAAAGCACCAATATTCGCTTAACAGCGTCAAAGTGGATTGATAATCATCAATTCCAACTGCAGCTAGGTCGTGATCTGTCTGTCAAAAATGGCGCGGCGGAAAATGTACGAGCCAATCTGCTCTATGCTTATGTTTTTTAATCTGTAAATCCATCATTTGGCTGGCTTGTGATTTGTAAGCGGTGCACAAATCATCAAGTCAGCTTGATAAAAATACAAATCTATCAATATCAATAACTTACAGCATAAACACAAAACACCGTTATACTTTATACTTCAGAACTTCATATCATTTAACATAATATACATTATGCGAAGTATAAGCAATCGAACCAGGGCAAAGTCCTAAGCGAATTTGGCATAAATTTTCTCAAGCTTACCGCCGCATTTACCACTACAACCACACCTTAATCCAATCACCATCCATTCACTGTTGCCAATTTTCAACTCATCATTTTTTTGTGCACTTTGTACAATTATCGTGAAATTCATCCGCTTATGATGAAATTATCGTACGCTGTTAGTAAATTTGTTTTATAATAACCAAAAGACACACAAATTCAGCGGAGTTTTTATGCGCCCACAGTCTGCAAATTTCAAATCTATCATGACATTAGCCTTGTTGCCTTTGGCAAGCGTCAGCCCAGACAGCCAGCTGCCCATCGATAAAGACGCCCGCTTAACACTTGGCGTCAGTGCAACCTACAACGCCACCGCTTATCAAGCTGACAACAACATCAGCTTTTTCCCAGTCGGCTCGTATGACAACAATCGTCTATATATCGAAGGCGCTGAGGCCGGCTTTTATCCATACAAAGACTCAAATGATCAAGTCCGTATCGGTCTAAGTTATGACGGTCGTGAATTTAATCCAAAAGATGCCAATGTTGCTGCGATGAAAGACTTGGATAAGCGTGACTGGTCGGTATTGGCTCATGCTAGCTATATGCACATCACGCCTTATGGCGGTTTCAAAATCAAAGCGACCACCGATGTGCTAAGCCGTCACGATGGCCAAACTGTCAGCCTATCGCATTTATCAAAATTTACCAAAGATAAACTCACCGTTTATCCAGAGTTTGGTGCTGTTTGGCAAAGCAAAGACTACAATCAATATTATTTTGGCGTATCTGCTGATGAAAGTGGCCGCACTGGTGTCGATCGGTACGATGCTGAATCAGGCGTGATGCCTTTTGTTGCTGCCACCGCCACCTATAAGATTAATGATCGCATTAGCGTTTTTGGCAATCAGCGTGTTGAATGGCTCTCATCCACTCAAAAAGACAGTCCATTGACCGATGGCTCAGTGGATTCAAAGACTCGAGTTGGTGTGAATTACACTTTTTAATTAATTAATATTGGTAAAAAATAAAAAGGGCGAATAATAATAAGCGCCCTTTTTATTACTCAAAAAACTGCAACCACTCTGCTGTCAAGTTGTTAAATGCCCTATCACTCACCAAGACATTTGTTTGCAGGACTCTAAGTAGCTGGTAAAAATTGTCAAGCAATTGGCAACAGCTCAAGCGTTTGTGCAGCTTGCACTGTCGGCTTGGTAGCCATCATCTTTGCCCAGCGGATGATGTGTGTATATTCATGCACCGCCAAGAATTTCGCCGCGTCATAATGCTCGCCCACATACAGCTCGCCTAGGCACAATCTGCCATACCAAGGATAAATCGCCATATCTGCAATACTATACTCATCGCCCATGATATATTCTCTATCCGCTAAGTGTTTATTTAGCACATCTAATTGGCGCTTGGTTTCCATCGCATAACGGTCGATTGGATATTCCATCGGATATGGTGCATAGGCATAAAAATGTCCAAAACCACCACCAACAAATGGTGCTGAGCCCATTTGCCACATTAGCCATGAATACAGCTTGGCCTTGTCACGCAGTTCACTTGGTATAAAGGCTTGATGCTTTTCTGCCAAATACAGCAAAATCGCCCCACTTTCAAACACAGGTGTCGGTGGCGCGGTTGTCATATCAAGTAGTGCTGGAATTTTGGAATTTGGGTTAATCTTGACAAAGTCTGAGCCAAATTGATCGCCTGACATGATGTTGATTTTATAAGCATCAAAGCCTGTGATTTTGCCAAAATTTTTTAATTCTTCTAATAAAATATTCACCTTAATGCCATTGGGTGTGTTTAGCGAGTATAGCTGATACGGCGCATCACCGATTGGCAGCGTCTGCTCATGCGTTGCTCCTGCAGTTGGGCGGTTTGTCCCGCCAAATTTACCCCCTGCTTTAGCTTTGACGCTTTCATAATCCCAAATGACTGGTGGTGTGTAAGTTGTCATGGTTTTTCCTTATTGGTCTTTTAAAAGAATGTGAGTTTCTGGCAAACAAAATCATACTTATATGACAAATCAGCTTCAAAATCTTCCATTATTACCTTTAAAAAGTCGCACAATTATATTGATAATTGCTTGATTTTAAACGAGATTTTTATAGGTCTATTGCATACACCCGCGAATGATTTTAGGCTCAGCTAATTATGTTAGTCATTGTAGCAGGCTTTAGCATAAAGCATAAAGGCAAATCTTATAACAGACGCCCTTTTTTACCAATATTTTATAGCAAAAAAGGCAGCATAAAGCCACCTTTTTTTGTTTCGCCAATACTTGATTACATCAAAATCAAGCGTGGATCTGCCAATAGCTTAGCGATATAGCGAGTGAATACCGCAGCATCAGCACCGTTGATGGCGCGATGGTCATAAGACAGTGACAGCGGCAACATCAAGCGTGGCTCAAACTCTTTGCCATTCCAACGCGGCTGGAAGGTAGATTCTGAGATGCCCAAAATTGCAACTTGTGGGAAATTGACCAGCGGCGTGAAGTAAGTACCACCCATATTGCCTTGACTTGAGATGGTGAAGCTTGCACCTTGTAGCTCTTTGGCAGTAAGCTTCTTATCTCGTGCTTTCTTGGCAAGCTGACCGATTTCGATCGCAAGCTGCTTGATGCCCTTGTCTTGAGCGTCCTTAATGACAGGAACAATCAAGCCGTCATCAGTTGCAACGGCAATACCCATATTGACCGATTTACGGATGATCATCTTGGTATTGTCATCAGAAACATGGCTGTTGAACTTCGGATGCTGAGTCAATGCATACGCCACCGCCTTGACGATGAATGCCAAAATGGTCAAGCCGATGCCTTGAGCCTTGAACTCACCTTTTAGCTCATTACGCATGGCTTCGGTCTCAGTGATGTCCGCTAGGTCAAACTGAGTGACTTGTGGAATCAAGGTATTAAGATTCAGCTGTGGAATAGAGACTTTTTGTAGTCGAGTCAGCTCAACTTTCTCAATCTCGCCCCAAATTTCTTTGTTGCTCATATCAGGCAAGTTTGGCAAGCCTGAACGCACATCTGCAGATGGTGCAGCCGCTTGGGCAGCTTGTGGCTTAACCGCACCACTCATCACACTCTTAACAAAGCCGAATAGGTCTTCTTTTAGAATACGGCCATGTGCAGCAGTGCCTGTCACTAGGCTGATATCCACACCCATCTCACGCGCAAGCTTACGCACCGCAGGGCCTGCATGGACATTGCGTGCTTTTTCGTTCACGACAGCCTCAGGCAGCTTGGTGCTTGCAGCAGCTGGTGCAGCTTTTGGTGCTTCTGCTTTTGCTGGAGCGGCCTGTGGTGCTGTCGGTGCAGATGCAGTCTGAGCAGCTGGTGCAGAGACTGGTGCAGACGCACCGCCTTTGATCGTGATAAAGGCTTGACCATTTGATACCGCATCACCTTGATTAACAAGAATGGCTTCGATGACACCATCAACAGGCGCAGGCACTTCTACAGATGCCTTATCAGATTCTACCAAAATAAGTGGTTGATCCTTAGTCACAGTATCGCCTACAGCAACCATAATATCAGCAACTTCAGCACTATCCACACCAAGATCAGGTAAGTTGTGAGTTTGGCTGCCAGCAGGGGCGGCAGGGGCGGCAGCGGCTTGTGGTGCTGGCGCTGTAGGTGCTGATGCAGGTGCGGCAGTTTCTTGAGCAGCTACTTGTGCAGGAGCAGCTGCGCCTACGCCTTTAATGGTAATAAAGGCTTGACCGTTGGTGACTGCATCACCTTGTTTAACAAGAATGGCTTCGATGACACCATCAACAGGCGCAGGCACTTCTACAGATGCCTTATCAGATTCTACCAAGATCAATGGCTGATCTTTGGTGACGGTATCACCGACTTTCACCATGATGTCTGCAACTTCAGCACTATCCACGCCAAGATCAGGCAGATTGTGCGTTTGGCTACTTGCAGCAGCAGGTGCTGACGCCGCTACTGGGGCAGCTTGTGCAACTGGTGCAGGCTCAGCAGCAGCTTGTGGTGCTGGCGTGGCTTCTGGTGCAGGTGCTGCCGCGCCTGATTCCACACTAAATAGCACCGTGCCTTCGCTGATGCTGTCGCCAACATTGACATGCACAGCGGTGATGGTACCTGCAACGGGTGCAGGTACTTCAACTGATGCTTTATCGGATTCAACCAAAACAAGGTTGTCATTTTCGCTGATGACATCGCCGACTTTTACCATGATTTCAGCGACTTCAGCACTTTCTACACCCAAATCGGGGGCTTTGATTTCCATCATATTCTCCTATACTTGGGCGTTAATTAGTGTTCATCAACCAGTTCAGGCACTGGGTTTGGCTCACGAGTCATCTTCGGTGCTGGAGCATCTGGGAAGTGATCGTAATGCGGTTGTGGCTGCCATGCAGGCGCTTGATCAGCATCGATGTCGAAGCTGTTGATCGCATCTTGTACCAAGCGCGCATCGATTTCGCCTTCATCTGCCAATTTCTTCAAGGTCGCAACGACGATATGCTCAGCATTGACATTGAAAAAGCTGCGAAGTTTCGCACGGCTGTCAGAGCGGCCAAAGCCATCCGTACCCAGTGTCACATATGGACGGCTGTCAGGTAGCCAGCCACGGATTTGCTCTGAGTAGTTGCGCATATAGTCAGTTGCTGCGACAACGATACCTTTATGCTGTGCCAACTGCTCAGTAACCCATGGGGTTTTTTGTTCTGCGGTTGGGTGTAGGCGGTTATAATCATCGCACGCCATACCGTCACGAGTCAGCTCATTAAAGCTTGTGACGCTCCACACATTGGCAGTGATGCCAAATTCGTCTTTTAGGATGCGAGCAGCTTTTTGGACTTCGCGTAGGATGACGCCAGAACCCAATAGCTGTACTTGTGTTGAGCCATTGTCTTCAAGCAGATACATACCGCGCTTGATGCCTTCTTCAACACCTTCGGGCATCGCTGCGTGTTCGTAGTTTTCGTTCATCAAGGTGATGTAGTAGTACACGCGCTCACCTTCGCCATACATACGGCGCAGACCGTCATGCATGATCACCGCAAGCTCGTAGCCATAGCATGGATCATAAGTCACACAGTTTGGCACAGTGCCAAATAGGATGTGGCTGTGGCCGTCTTGGTGCTGCAGACCTTCACCGTTTAGCGTGGTGCGACCTGCTGTTGCGCCAAATAGGAAACCTTGTGCTTGGCAGTCACCTGCTGCCCATGCCAAGTCACCAACGCGTTGGAAACCGAACATTGAGTAGTAGATGTACATTGGGATCATTGGCAATGCATTCACTGAGTAGCTGGTCGCCAAGGCAATCCACGCACTCATCGCGCCTGCTTCGTTGATGCCTTCTTCTAGCATATGGCCGTCTTTAGCTTCGCGATAACCCATCAGAGCTTCAGCATCTTCAGCGATATAGTTTTGACCTACTGATGAGTAGATGCCAAGCTGACGGAACATACCTTCTAGACCGAAAGTACGCGCTTCGTCTGGTACGATTGGCACGACATGCTTGTTCAGTGCTTTGTCTTTTAATAGTGCTGACAATAGACGGACAAATACCATCGTGGTTGATTGCTCTTTGCCTTTTGAGCCCTGTAGCACTTGATCAAAGATTGACAGCTCAGGCACTGGCAATGGGATATGACCACTGCGGCGTGATGGCAAGTGACCACCCAATGACTCACGGCGACCCATCAAGTATTTGTATTCTGCCGAATCTTCTGATGGGCGGTAGAATGGCAATTCTTTTAGCTGCTCATCAGTAAATGGCAAGTCAAAACGGTCACGGAAATATCTTAGACCATTTTCATCCAGTTTTTTCAATTGGTGCGCTTTGTTCACCGCTTGGATTTGGCTTGATAGACCATAGCCTTTAACAGTTTTGACAAGGATAACCGTAGGCTGACCTTTGGTTTTCATTGCTTCAGCATAAGCAGCATAGACTTTCTTCGGATCATGGCCGCCACGGTTTAACTGCATGATTTCTTCGTCTGATAGATCTTTGACCAGCTCTTCTAGCTCTGGATATTTGCCAAAGAATTCTTTACGGACAAATGCACCATCACGCGCGGTGTATAGCTGATATTCACCATCAACCACTTCTTCCATACGCTGTTTTAGCGCGCCTGATTTGTCTTTGGCAAGTAGTGGATCCCAATGATCGCCCCAAATGACTTTAATCACACGCCAGCCTGCACCGCGGAATACCGACTCAAGCTCTTGGATGATCTTACCGTTACCGCGTACTGGGCCGTCTAGACGCTGTAGGTTACAGTTGATCACCCAGATTAGGTTGTCAAGCTTCTCGCGGCCTGCCATTGAGATCGCGCCCAAGCTTTCTGGCTCGTCTGTCTCACCATCGCCTAGGAATGCCCACACTTTACGATCTTCATCTTTGATCAGACCGCGGTTGGTTAGGTATTTTTGGTTACGCGCTTGATAAATCGACATCAAAGGACCAAGACCCATTGATACCGTTGGGAATTGCCAATAATCAGGCATCAGATATGGGTGCGGATAGCTTGATAGACCTTTACCATCGACTTCACGGCGGAAATTGACAAGCTGTTCTTCAGTCAAGCGACCTTCTAGGAATGAACGCGCGTACATACCTGGTGCGCCATGACCTTGATAATAGATCATATCGCCGCCGTGGTTTTCGCTTGGGGCGCGCCAAAAGTGGTTAAAACCAGTCTCGTACAAAGTCGCTGATGACGCAAAAGTCGCCAAGTGACCACCCAAATCATCGTTATTTAGGTTGGCTTTCATAACCATCGCCAACGCATTATAACGCATCAAAGCGCGTAGCTTACGCTCCATGTGCAGATCGCCTGGGTAAGTTGGCTCATCTTCTACAGGAATGGTGTTGATATAAGCAGTATCTAGGCGGTTGAATGGCAAGCCTTCTTGTACTGCCATGTTATACAAGGCTTTTAGTAGAAACTGCGCGCGATCTTTGTCGGCGTTTTTGATGACCGATTCGAATGCGTCTAACCACTCTTGGGTTTCGACATGATCGGTGTCATTATAATAACTCATTACAATTATCCTACATGATTGAGCTATGCCACAACGAACATAGCGGTTATTACATCTGCATTGACTTGACAGATGTGACTGATGGTTTTATCCACAAGAAACAACTGTGAACAAAAAAATTTCCTTGCTATTATAAAAGCATTGACAGAAAAAGTTTATTCTTAAAAATAAATACCGAAATAACAAACATTTATTTTGGAAATATTGTCAATTTATAACATATTATTTCTTTGTAAATCAGCCACTTAGCCGATGCTATTATAACAAATTTTCCCCAGTTTTATATACAAAAAAATCCCCAAATTTCACTTTGGGGATTGTATTTAGCATACACTGGTTATTCTTCACTGGCTTTTAGCTGGATATAGTTTTTGATACCCATGCTTTCGATCAGCTCGTTTTGGGTATCTAGCCAATCGATATGCTCCTCGTTGCCATCTTTAAGCTCAACCAACAAAGCGCGCGACACATAATCGCGATGCTCTTCGCAGATAACGATTGCTTCGATCAAGGCATCATGCTTGCGTTTTTCAAGTTTTAAATCACAGCCAATGATCTCGGCGACATCTTCACCGATCAAAAGCTTGCCATATTCTTGTAAATTTGGCAGGCCTTCAAGCAACAAGATACGCTCAATCAGCTTATCTGCCCATTTCATCTCTTGGATTGACTGCTTATAAAACGCTTCGTTCAGCTCGCCGATGCCCCAGTTTTTCACGATGCGCGCGTGCAAAAAATACTGATTGATGGCGACCAATGACAAACCCAGTGCTGAGTTTAATGCGCGGATGACTTTTTTATCTGCTTTCATACATCTCTCCTATGATGATCAGTGTGCAGCGGTCGCCTGTACCGCTTCGCCTGCCATGCTTTGTAGATAATTTTCAAGTCCCATCAGCTCAATCAGACGCAGCTGCTGCTCTAGCCAATGCGCATGATCTTGCTCGGTATCTTCTAGCTGACGCACCAACATATCACGCGTTACATAGTCGCGCTCCGCTTCACACAGTGCAATGCCTTCTTTTAGATGTTCTTGGACGCTGTATTCTAGCTCAAGATCGCTTTTTAGCATACTTGGGACATCGGTGCCAATATTGATCGCGCTCACTTGCATATTTGGCGTACCGCCCAGCATCAAAATACGCGAAATCAATAGCTGCGCGTGCAAGGTCTCATCTTCCATCTCATGATGAATGCGGTCGTACAGCTTGCCCAAATGCCACTCAGCATACAGCTGTGAATGGATAAAATACTGATCACGAGCGCCAAGCTCACCGCCCAATAAAAAGTTCAGATAATCAATGACTTTTTGAGATGATTTCATCACATTCTCCCGCTTTATCGAAAATTTTTGTCAAAAAGTTTGTAAAAAGTTGTATGATAATTATACTAACACAATTAAACAATAAATCCACCGCCAGTTTGTAATACTTCTGAACTGCGAACGCTTTACACTCTGATAACAGCTTGCAATTGCTAATTGGACGCATTTTGTACATTTTTTACCGATTTGCCACCGATTAATTTATTTAAGCCATTGATAATTATCATAAAATCTATAAAAATAAATTGAAACTGGTTATCATTTAATTTTATCAAAGTGAAAATAATTATCGATTAATAAAATTCACGGTAGTAATACAACTCAAAACAAAACCCGATCGTACAAGACAGTAACAATCGGGTAATATTTTAAGGTTTAATTTGGCACGGAATTGGCTATAGATTTGATAATTTTTAGCCCAAATCCATCAACCTGCCATCACATCAATGGCAATAAAATTGGCTTCATGCTCATCGATCAAATCCTGCACTATCGGCACGCAGCAGCCACAGCAAGTACCAACTGACAATGCATCTTGCAACCCTTCCATGCCATTGACGCCTTGGGCCAGTGCGGTTTTGATTTGGGTATCTTTGACATCATGACAAATACAAACATACATAGCGGTTATCCAGTTTTGGTTGTTTACACTTGATGAAAAGTGTCAATTATAAATGACAGGACTTGAATAAGTTTCGCTCTCAAAAGCGAGTGATTCTTGTTTATGGGTTTATAATAACAATAATTGTTCCCATTTGCAAATGATTTTATCAATTATTTCAAAGATTGCGATACAAATTTTCAATCAAAGATGGACTTTTAATCAGTTATGATAAATCAGCAGAAAATCCTGCTGTTTTGTTGCTTTGCTGACAGTTTTACACTATACATTTGGCTTGGCTATCGTTACAATAATCACTGATATTGCTAAGTTTTTTGGCTTAATAAAGCTTGCCTATTATTCACCTTACATATTTTATAGATTTAAACTTCATGAGCCACATTCGCCCTTTTGTTCTAACTTGTCTTGGTCTTGGCTTGACGGCTGTCAGCATGGGGACGGCACACGCTTGCCAAGTGCCAAAAAGCGATTATAAAAATGTCAGCTGCACCGCACAAGCAGGAGTTTTTTTGGCAAGTAAAGACGATGGCTCACCTGTGGCATTGCTGGATAATAAAGGCAAAAAAACCGCCGACCTGTTTCGCTATCAAGCCGTGCTTGGTGCTGTGATGGGCGATGGGCTATTGCCTGTACAATTAAACGGTAAAGTCGGCTACATCAACCGCGCAGGCAAAGTGGCACTGACGCCGAATTTCGACCGTATGCCGACAGGCTCATGGGCGCGCGGTGTGCATGATGGACGCATCGTCGTGCGCAAAAATGGCGCGTTTGGTGTCGTCACCACCCAAGGGCGCACTGTGGTGAATTTCGATAAAGCCATCAGCAATATCACCGATTTTCAAAATGGCGTTGCAACCGTCACGCGCGGCAATCAACGCTATCAGATCGATACCGCAGGACAACGCTTGCCTGATACACCAAATATAGCAAATAATGTCGCCACCAATACTACAGCGACAGCAAACCCAGCTCCCGTCCAACCGCCAAGCTACACGCGTACGATCTCGCCACCTGCATCGGTAAGCATCACACAAACCAGTAGCAATTTGCTTGGCACACCGACCACCGTGCCTGTCGAAAGTACTGTCAGCCCTGCATTCGTCAGCAGTACCACCATCACGCCGATCACTCAAACGCCAAGCACTGTGACCACACGCACTGTAAATAATGCGCCGCAGTTTTTCCCACAACAAAACGGTGGCAAATGGGGCTTTGTCGATAATCAAGGCGTGGCGATGATCCAATACGCCTTCGATGAAGTCAAAGACTACAGCGAAAATATGGCAGCGGTGCGTGTCGGCGATCGCTGGGGCTTTATTGATAATAAAGGTGATTTGGTGATTGATTTTCGCTTTACTGATAGTGGTATCGTCAAAAACAGCACATCGAAAGTCCGCCCATTGACGCCGCTGAAGTTCGAACAAGGCAAAGCATGGATTGGCAATTTGGTCGATGGCACAAAAATGTGCATCAACACTCAAGGTGTAAGCGTGTCTTGTGGGTGATGTATAGTTTTTTACTTTTTAGGATAATTAGTTTTAAGAATTTTTAAGGAAATATCATGATCAGCGTCTTTGAACTCTTTAAAATCGGTATCGGTCCATCCAGCTCGCATACGGTCGGTCCAATGGTTGCTGCCAATCGCTTTATTTGCGAACTTGGCGACAAAATCACTAGCGTCCAAGAAATCTACATCGAGCTGTATGGCTCGCTGTCATCAACAGGTAAAGGCCATGCCACTGATACTGCCATCTTGCTAGGTCTGCTCGGCCATGAACCACGCACCATCGATACCACCAAGACAGATCAATACCTCGCACCAATTTTCGAATCACAGACACTCAACCTAGGCGGCACACACGAGATCAGTTTTGATGTGCATAAGCATCTATTATGGGATGATAACGCCCTATCTGCCCATCCCAACGGTATGAGACTGGTGGCACATTTTGGGGATGCCAAGCCATTTGCACGCACTTATTATTCGATTGGTGGTGGCTTTATCAAGGATGAATTTGAGATTCATGAGCTGCATGATGACACTACAGTATCGCCTTATCCTTATGATTTTAATAGTGCTGAAATGCTTGCTAAGCTGTGCGCCAAGCACGATATGCGCATCAGCGACATCATGATGACGAACGAAACTGCCGTACACACAGAAGATGAAGTCAAAGAATATCTCAATGAAATCTGGATGGTGATGCAAGCTTGCGTCACCCAAGGCTGTAAAGTCGATGGCATCTTACCGGGTGGCTTGAATGTCAAACGCCGCGCCAAAGCCCTATACGAGCAGTTGTCCAAAGAATATGGCTATTCTGGCAATGGTGGACTACTGGCGATGGACTGGGTGAATCTGTATGCGCTTGCCGTCAATGAAGAAAATGCCGCAGGCGGTAAAGTCGTCACCGCACCGACCAATGGCGCAGCAGGCATCATCCCTGCAGTGCTACATTATTATCGCGGCTTTATTCCGTCATTCAGCTTCGATGGTGTGCGTGAATTTTTGCTCGTCGCAGGCGCGGTGGGTGCTTTGATCAAGCAAAACGCATCCATCTCAGGTGCTGAAGTTGGCTGTCAAGGTGAAGTTGGCTCAGCCTGTGCGATGGCAGCGGCAGGGCTTGCTCATGTGCTAGGTGGTAGCGTCGCTCAATGCCTAAACGCCGCCGAAATTGGTCTTGAGCACAACCTAGGACTGACCTGCGACCCGATTGCAGGACTCGTGCAAGTGCCTTGCATCGAACGCAACGCCATGGCATCGGTCAAAGCCATCAATGCAGCCCGCCTTGCCCTGCGTGGCGATGGCAGTCATCATGTCTCATTGGACAAAGCCATCGCCACCATGAAAGCAACAGGTATGGATATGATGGATAAATACAAAGAAACTGCTAAAGGTGGACTTGCTATCCATGCTACCGATGCCATGAATCGTATCGATTTGGTAAATATTGGCAGTGGCTTTAGTCAGTGCTAAATATCAGCCATGGTTCATCCAATTTTTTATTTATACACCGATCAGTTAATCCCTTTTTATCAAGCGGTCAGCTCCATGACCGTTTTTTTGCCGTAGTGCTTGAAGCAAGTTATAATCAACATTCCGAAATTGAATTTGCCATTTGTACATTTTGTGTTATTGTAACTTACCAAATTTTTATAAGATGATCTTTTTGCCGTATTAAACGGTTATTTTTTGGAGCGCCATTGGCAATTGATATTATGACACAGCATACAGAACAAATCGGTAGTAGCCATAAGCTCAACTGGAGAGCTTTTGGTCCAGGAATTTTGATGGCATCAGCCGCCATCGGTGGCTCGCACCTGGTGGCATCGACCCAAGCAGGTGCGCTATATGGTTGGCAATTGGCAATTATGATTATTCTTGCTAACTTGTTCAAATATCCATTTTACCGTTTTGGCACCGAATACGCTTATACTACGGGCGAGAGTCTTGTGGCAGGCTATGCCAAGCTATCTCGTTTTTATATTTGGGCGTTTTTCATCTTGTGCATCCTTTCGGGCATTATCAGTACAGGTGCGGTTGCGATTTTGGCGTCGGTCATTCTTGGCTATATGCTACCCTTTGAGCTGAACACTTTAGCCTTGGCTGCCATCGTCATGTTCTCATCATGGCTATTGCTATTTGCTGGTCACTACAAGCTACTTGATGGTGTCACCAAATGGATCATCGTGGCGTTGACCGTGGCGACCGTGGCAGCGGTATTTGTGGCGATGGGCAAGCCTGCTGTTATGGCACCTGATTTTATTCCTGCGTCGCCTTGGAACTTGGCAGCGCTTGGCTTTATCATCGCCTTGATGGGCTGGATGCCTGCCCCGCTTGAATTCTCGGCGATTACTTCTGTATGGACTGCTAAGAAAATTCGTACCGATCACACCAGCCGCTACCAAGGCATGATTGACTTTAATGTCGGTTATCTGACCTCTGCGATTTTAGCACTATTTTTCTTGGCATTGGGCGTATTTGTCCAATACGGTACAGGCGAAGAGATCGCCATGCAAGGCGGTGCTTATGTTGGTCAGCTTATCCAAATGTACACCGAAACCATCGGCGAATGGTCACGCCTACTGGTTGCATTCATTGCATTCTTATGTATGTATGGTACGGTGATTACCTGTGCTGACGGCTATGGTCGTACGACTGCTGAATGCCTATCGCTGATTAAAACCGAAACCACTGACGAAACCGAAAAATTCGTCGCCAAATGGACCGCGTTTTTCATCATTGCAGGCTATGGCTTGATTGCATTTTTTATGGGTCAGATGGCAGCGATGCTGAAGTTTGCGATGATTACTGCATTTGTCACCGCACCAATTTTTGGCTATCTCAACTATAAGCTGATCAAAAAAGAAGGCAACATCAGCACTGGCATGACACTATTTGCTCTAGCAGGTATCGTGTTCTTGTCAGGCTTTACCATTTTGTTCTTGTTGCAATTTGGTGGTATCATTGGCTAATTAAGACTGTCTTAGCCATCACAGAGCCACCCACCCGATCACGCCATGCATCATGGCGTGATTTTTTTATATTTTCTGATGATTTGATTAAAAAATTCACATAAATTTCACAAGGTTTTTTGGTTATTTTGGCTTGCAAAGTTCAGCCAAGGTGATAAAATGGTTTTTTGTTGTCATTTTTGGTCGTCGGTGTGATTGACCATCCAACAAAAAGGATTTTGCCAACTATTGGCACATTAACCAGGTATCACTTGGCTTCATATTAAGTTGTACTGAAATTATAAGGATTATCAATCATGACAATCTCACAAGATCTAATCAAACAAACCGAAACCTACGGGGCGAACAACTACCTACCCCTACCTATTGTAATCTCAAAAGCCCAAGGCATCTGGGTAGAAGATCCTGAAGGCAATCGCTACATGGATATGCTCAGTGCCTATTCAGCAGTGAACCAAGGTCACTGTCACCCAAAAATCATCCAAGCACTCAAAGACCAAGCCGACCGTGCGACGCTGACCAGCCGTGCGTTTCATAACGACCAGCTTGGCCCATGGTACGAAAAAGTCAGCAAACTGACTGGCAAATCTCGTGTGCTACCAATGAACACTGGTGCTGAAGCGGTCGAAACTGCCATCAAAACTGCAAGGCGATGGGGCTATGATGTCAAAGGCGTAGCAGACAATCAAGCCGAAATCATCGCCTGTATTGGCAATTTCCATGGTCGCACGATGGGCGCCGTATCACTATCCAGCGATGATGACTACAAGCGTGGCTTTGGCCCGATGCTTGGCGGTATCAAGCTTGTGCCTTATGGCGATTTGGATGCGCTACAAGCTGCCATCACACCAAACACAGTGGCATTTTTGATTGAGCCAATCCAAGGCGAAGCTGGCATCAACATCCCACCACAAGGCTATATGAAAGCCGCCTATGATGTCTGCCGTGCCAATAATGTGCTATTTATCGCTGATGAAATCCAAGCAGGTCTTGGACGCACGGGCAAGTTGTTCGCCTGTGAGCACGAAGGCTTTGCGCCTGATATGTATATCCTAGGCAAGGCATTGGGCGGTGGCGTATTCCCTATCTCATGCGTGGTCGCTGATGATAACATTCTAGGTGTGTTTAACCCTGGCTCACACGGCTCGACCTTTGGCGGTAATCCACTTGCGTGTGCAGTCTCTATCGCTGCACTCGATGTACTTGTGGACGAAAAATTGGCAGAAAACTCAGCTGAACTCGGTGCGTATTTCCTAGCTGAACTACAAAAAATCCAAAACCCGAAAATCAAAGAAGTGCGCGGTCGTGGCTTATTCATCGGAGTTGAGCTAACTGAAGCTGCACGCCCATACTGTGAAGTACTCAAAGAGCTTGGGCTACTGTGTAAAGAAACACATGACACTGTGATCCGCTTTGCACCACCGCTGATCATCACCAAAGATGAGCTGGATCAAGCCTTAGTAAAAATCCGCGAAGTGCTGTCTGCTTAATTTATTCTGCTAATTTGAGCTAAATTCAAGCAAAAAAACAGGTCGTTGATTGGCGACCTGTTTTTTGTGATAAGAATTTATAAAGCTAAGCTTTTATCTAGGCTGTCAGCACACTACTGTCAGCGCACTTAATCCACCATCGCAAATTTTCGTAAGGTCTGCTTAGGCTCGGTCAATTGGCGCATTTGATCATGAGTGATGACTTGCAGTCGCTGAGCGGCTTTTTGGCTTGGGCGTGTATGCAGTCGATATGCCACCAGAGCGATGCTTGCTGCGGCACGCTGCGGCGTCAATGGTACAACTTGATTGATGCCGATGACGCTGGTGATGGCGTTTTTGGCAGATTTGAGCAGTTGGCGCGCGCCTTTGACCGATAGGCTTGGCGTTTCACTGGTTAATTTACTTAATCGGAAAATCAGTACTTCTTGGAAATTCAGCGTCTTAAGATAATATTCCACATCCGCCTTGGCGATGAGTTCTTCGTTGAACTGTGGCTTTTCTGCACCTGTCATAGATAAGAAAAAGAACCGCCCAACGCCTTTGGCATGACACACGCGCGCAAACTCCATATTATAAAGCACATTGACTTGATAAAATTCATCACGACTGGCGGTGTGTTCCTTAGCAATGCCAAGACAGCTGAATGCATCGGTATCTTCACCGATAGAGATCGATTCGATAGTCGTCGATAGCGACTGAAAATCAGGCACATGATACACGAGCATATTTTCGCTCATCACCTTAGGCTGTGTGCGCGTGATCAAAATTACCGTCTCGTACATCGTCGCAAGCTCACGAGCCAATGCCTGACCGACACGCCCTGACCCCCCGATGAGTATGGCTTTTGTTTTCATCGCTTGAACCTACATTATGATCATGATATCACCAAGTCATCGCCTGATGCGCCCTTTGCTGACTTTTTACCCTATCTTGGCCAAATTACAATCAGCAACGCGATATTCTAGCACAATTTGTCAAAAAATCATCCAAATATCCCCATTAGGCACACAGGCAAATTGCTACAAAATATAAATTTTGACTCATTTATCGCGATTTTCAGCCGAGATTTGCAACTTTTTTGTAATTAATTATTGTGAGATGGCATGAAATTTGGTAATATAGGCGTTTATATTGTCCAAGCTATCAAAGCACCTCACCTTTGATTGCACCCACTTTATTCTTACTTTCAACTTTTTTATTTATCTATAAGGATAAAACACATGGCAAACTCTGCACAAGCTCGCAAACGCGCTCGTCAAAACACCAAGCGTCGTCAGCACAACGCATCTCAGCGTTCAATGGTTCGCACTTTCATCAAGCGCGTAAACGCTGCCATCGAAGCGAAATCATACGAGCTAGCAACTGAAGCTTATAACAAAGCTGTGCCAGTAATCGACCGTATGGCTGACAAAGGCATCATCCACAAGAATAAAGCTGCTCGTCATAAGAGCCGCCTAAACGCTGCGGTAAAAGCACTAAAAGGCTAATCGCATCTTGTGATAAAAAGACCCAAGCTAAGAAGTTTGGGTCTTTTTTATGAAGTCTGGGTCTTTTTTATGGTTCAAGTTTATGCTTATAAACAAGGCTTAAGTATCGGCTTTTGCGCCCACTTCGATCACCGCGCCATCACTCAGACGATACGCCACCAAAGTACCGCCCCACACACAGCCACCATCAAGCGCACGCACATTGCGCGTCTCAACTTCAGCACGCAGCGCCGCCCAATGCCCGAATAAAATGCGACGCTCACGCACCACGAACCACTCGAACCACGGACGAAAATCACTCGGCATGACATCGCTCAGCGTTTCTTTGAACGAAAATTCCAACAAGCCTGACTGTGTACACAAGCGCATCCGCGTCAAGTAGTTGGCGATGGCGCGCATTCGCTTATAGCCGTTTAATTTCTCTGACCATTCTTCAGATTTTTTGCTATACAGATTTGGCAATAAGCGATCAAGCTGCTTTAGGCTGCCGCTTAATTGCTTTTCAAGTTCTTGGGCATAGCCATGTGCTTGCTTGATCGTCCAATTCGGCGGAATGCCTGCATGCGTCAAGACCGTGCGATCACTTGGAAATACCAATAAAGGCTGTTTGCGCAGCCAGTTTAATAGCTCATCACAATCGGGCGCAGCAAAAATCGCAGCAGTTTTATCCTTAGGCTTCGGCGGTAAAATCCCACGCCAAGTGGCGATCAAGGTGATGTCATGATTACCAAGTACAGTGGTCAGCGCGCCAATGTCGGACAGTCGCTTGACTTCTCGCAGTGTCGCCAAAGAATCTTCACCGCGTGCCACGATGTCGCCAGCAAGCCAGATTTTGTCTTGGGTTTCGTCAAATTCTAACGCTTCAAGCAAGCGATTGAACGCCGAAAAACAACCTTGCAAGTCGCCGATGACATACTGATGACGGTATTTTTTGGTTTTTTGAAATTTCATAAATCTAAACAATAACAGCAACTGTACAACAAATTACTTATAGGTCATTATTAATTAAATCTTCATCAATAAGCATAATCATCACAAGCAAATTTAAGCGTGATGATCCACCACCAAATCCGCTAAGCGTACAAACTGCTCAACGCTTAAAGTCTCAGGTCGCGCCTGCGGATTGATGCCAACAGAGTCAAAGGCAACTTCATCAAGATTCGGCAGCAGCGCATTCGCCTTAAAGATCGCGCGCAAAGTCTTACGGCGATGATTGAATACTTCACGCACCACTAAGGCAAAAACCTTCTCATCTTTAGCAACGATGGGCTTAGTAGCATATGGCGTCAGGCGAAATACCGCACTGGTGACTTTCGGCGGCGGGTTGAACGCGCCTTTTGGCACGGTCAGTAGATATTCAGACGCGCAATGATATTGCATAATCACTGACAATCTGCCATATTCTTTGCTGCTTGGCTCGGCGGTGATACGATCAACCACTTCTTTTTGGAGCATAAAATGCATATCACGGATGACATCACTAAACTCAAGCAAGCGGAACAAAATCGGCGTTGAGATATTGTACGGCAGATTACCCACCACGCGAAACGCCCCTTTGCCGACCTGCTCAGCTAAGGCACGATAATCGACTTCCATCGCGTTTTGATTAATAATTGTAAAATCAGGATGACTATTAGCACCGATATTAATCTTAAGCTGTGCGGCAAGATCACGATCCAGCTCAATCACCGTCATGCCATCGACTTCAGCAAGCAAAGGCTCAGTCAAAGCCCCAAGCCCTGGCCCAATCTCAAGCAAATTATCTGCACGGTCCAAACGGATGGAAGTAACGATCTGCCCGATGACGCTTGTGTCGTGTAAGAAATTTTGCCCAAAGCGCTTGCGTGGGGCGTGTTTGGCTTCTCGTGGAGTCTTAGGAATGATATGCATAGGAGTAACTTATAAATTTGTATAATTAACCCTTTATCATACCATGAAATGATGAATTTTGGTGAAATTTTTGGGATGGGTGGCGGTTTGTGGTTGCTGGGTTTTAAAGACCCAAAGGCATAAGGTGTATTTACACCCCGCTCATCCGATCAGCATAACTGATAGCCTGTAATAAGCTCGAGCTGCTTGCTTTGCCCGTCCCTGCTAAATCCAGTGCCGTGCCATGATCCACCGATGTGCGTACATACGGCAGACCAAGTGTGATGTTCACCGTATCGCCAAAGCCATGGGATTTCAGCGGTGCCAGACCCTGATCATGATACATGGCGATCACCGCATCACAGCCATCCAGATGGTGGCGGGTAAATAGCGTATCGGCAGGCATGGCTAGGCTAATATTCATGCCGTTATTGATAAAACCTTGTAAGACAGGATTAATAATTTCCATCTCTTCTGATCCCAAATGTCCGCTCTCGCCTGCGTGCGGATTGAGCCCGCAGACTAGGATTTTAGGCTGCTTGAGTCCAAATTGTGCAGTCAGTGCATCATGGGTGATACGCACGGTATTTGCCACTTCATCGCGAGTAATGGCATCAGGCACGGCGCGCAGTGGCAGATGCGTCGTCACCAGCGCCACTTTCATCACGCGATTGGCAAGCATCATCACCACCTTATCGCAGCCTGCCTTGTGCATGAAATACTCAGTATGTCCACTGAACATCTTGCCATTATCCAGTGTGATATTGGCATCAACCATGACAGATTTTTGAATCGGTGCGGTAACGATGGCGCGGATTTGACGCCGGATAGCAAGCAAATGCGCTAGATGCAGCTGACGCTCGACCATATGGGCATTGTTTACTGATAATTGCCCTGCCATTACTTTATCAGCGCAAGGTATGTGCATTATCACAACATTATGATTAAGATTATCTACATTATCTTGGATAAAATTATCAGGCAGCTGCGCAAAATCATCTGGCACATCGATCACTGCATAGTCAGGTGTAGTCGTGATTGTACCTTGTGCTTGCAATGCCTTGATACGCTCAGCAAAAGCAGTAGCATCAGCACAAATAATAGTTTTACCATAAAGCGCATCTGCATGATGACACAAGACATCGATGACAATATCCATACCGATGCCTGCAGGCTCGCCTGTGGTGATGAGTAACGGGCGGGTGTGTGATAAAAGGCGTGAATCTGCGTGCAACATGGATACATTTCCTTACGGGAAGATGGTGGGGATTTTTCGCTTTTTGTGCGATTTTGTGCTACAATTTGTGTTTGAATTTCACCGTATTTTAGCAGCTTTTTTGACCCATCGCCACCAATACCCATGACCGATACCAGCACCCGAACCGACAGTTTATTGACCCTACAGCCACCACATAACATTGAGATGGAACGCAGCCTACTTGCGTCGCTGATGGGTATGAGCGAGTCTTTTGACAGCATTGATACCATCATCAGCGCTGATGATTTTTATGGTGAACGCCACAAGAAAATCTTCGATGCCATCAGTCATTTGGCGCGTATCAATGAACCTTATGACAGCTTGATGGTGCATGATTATCTGTCGCGCGTCGATCAGCTATCAGCTGTCGGCGGTGAAGAGTATCTATTGCAGATCAACCAAAGCCCTGTCAGCTTTTTTAACTTGGTCAATTATGCCGAAAAAGTGCGCGATCTGGCGGTATATCGTCAGCTGATCAAATCGGCAAATACCATGCTAAATCTGGCTTATCACCCAAAAAAACAAACGGTGACAGAGATTTTGGACACCATCGAAGCGGATATTTTTCGCATCGGTGAGAATTTTGCCAAAGGTACAAATAAAGAAGGTCCGCAGCGCATCGATGATGTCTTGACCAATGTCAGCAATCTGTTGAGCGAAATTCGCCTGCGTGATGGGGGTCTGGTGGGGATTGATACAGGTTTTGAAGAATTAAATAACAAAACCTTGGGGTTTCAGGCGGGTAACTTAATCATCCTAGCGGCGCGCCCTGCGATGGGCAAGACGGCACTTGCGCTGAATTTTGCACAAGCTGCGCTGAACGCCAACAAAGCCGCCGTGGTATTCTCGATGGAAATGCCTGCCGAATCGATCGCCATGCGTATGATCTCAGCATGGGGACGCATTCACCAAGCCAAGCTGATGGCAGCCGATATGGAAGAGTCTGAATGGGCGATGTTTATGAGCGCGACTGCATGGCTACAGGATAAGCATCTATATATCGACTCGCGTTCAGAGCTCACCCCCAGTGAAGTGCGCGCCACCTGCCGCCGCCTTGCAAAGAACCATCCAGATGGATTGGGGCTTGTCGTCATCGACTATCTACAGCTGATGCGCGTACATGGTATGGACAGTCGCGTCAATGAAATCGGTGAAATCTCACGAAGCCTAAAAGCACTGGCGCGTGAACTTAACTGCCCTGTCATCGCCCTATCTCAGCTCAACCGCAGCCTAGAATCGCGCCCGAACAAGCGTCCGATGATGTCGGATCTGCGTGAATCTGGGCAGATCGAGCAGGACGCGGATTTGATCTTATTCGTCTATCGCCACTGGTACTACCATCAAGACAAACCCGAAATCCAAAACCAAGCCGAGCTGATTATCGGCAAGAACCGTAGCGGTGAGCGTGGTACTGTACCGCTGCGATTCTTGGGTGAATATGCGCGCTTTGAGAATCTACTCAACGATGAAGAATTTGCCTATTTAGAAGAAGATGACGGCTGATTTTTGTGCTTTTTTCAGTATTTTCATGATTATTTATATAAAATAATTTTAAATTTATCTTATTTTACTGGTTAAAACAAGATACGATATTTATCAAATTTTTTAAACTATTTGTGATTTTTTTATGCGTACTGCTACTGTTACCATCGATGCTGCCGCGTTGGCGCACAATTTACAAGTAATCAAATCTCAGCTACAGCCTGATACCAAAGTGCTTGCCATGGTCAAGGCTGATGCCTATGGGCATGGGGTTGATAAGACTGTACCTGCACTCATTGCCGCTGATGGCTTTGGGGTGGCGTGCATGAGTGAAGCCCTAGCAGTCGAAGATGCCTTGCGCGCCGTTGATACTGTGCGTCCTGTGGTGCTGATCGAAGGGGTATTTAGTCGCGATGAGTGGTTGGATGCCATCGCGCATGACTTCGGCTGCGTAATTCATCATGATGAGCAGCTACATTGGGCACTTGAGCATAAGCCAAGTGATGACAGCTTTTGTCGCACCATTTGGCTAAAATACAACACCGGCATGAACCGTATCGGCTTTGGCGCTGATGAGATCATTGATAAAGCCAAACTGCTCATTGACGCAGGTTATCAGATCATTTTGACATCGCATTTTGCTTGCTCAGACGAAAAAGAACATCCGCTCAACGCTGTGCAGATCGAACGATTTAACCATGCCTTGCAAGCCATCTTACAACTACAAAGCAGTGCTCAAGGCTCACTGTGCAACTCAGCAGGGATTTTCAATTTCCCACAAGTACATCATAACTGGGTGCGCGCAGGCATTGCCCTATATGGCGCGAAGCCTGTCGCTCACTGTAGTGCAGCTGATTTGGGGCTATTGCCTGCGATGACTTTATCTGCCAAGATCATGGCGATTCACACGCTCAATGCAGGCGATTCGGTCGGCTATGCTGCCTTATGGTCAGCGACAGATGCGCACAAGATTGCCATCGTCAGTATCGGCTATGGTGATGGCTATCCGCGCGTGGTTGATGGCGCAAAGGTAAGTATCATCAGCCAATCAGGGACAACCACTTGCGCCATCATCGGACGCGTGGCGATGGATATGCTGATGATCGATGTCGATGGCGTGGATGTTGCCATTGGTGATGATGTGATCTTGTGGGGCGATGCGCCGCACATCGATGAAGTGGCAATGTGTGCCAATACCATCGGCTATGAGCTGATGTGCCGCTTGACCACACGCCCAAACAGACAGCTTACCAATAAATGATTCAACAAATCAATTTATCTGTGTCTGCAGTCCATACCAGCGATTTGACCACCAAACCCTGCATCATCACGAACTTTTGGTAAAATTGCCAAAAGCACTAGTCAATCGCTTGTGTGGGTGCTATACTTAATCTTTTTCCCCATTTATTGATCACTCACGGAATTTGTTCTCATGAGCGTACGCCATTTTCGAAACCTGTTGGATCTTAGCCCTGCTGAATTAGGAGCCATCATCCAAAGAGCCAGTGAACTGCGCCAAATGCAGCATCGTGGCGAGATTTATCGCCCTTTTGTCGGTCGCACTTTGGGCATGATTTTTGAAAAATCATCGACGCGTACACGCATTTCGTTCGAAGCAGGCATGGGTCAATTTGGCGGCCATGCGATTTTCTTATCGCCAAAAGATACCCAGCTGGGTCGCGGCGAGCCGATCGAAGACTCTGCAAAGGTTATCTCAAGCATGGTCGATATCATCATGATTCGCACCTTTGAGCACGCCAAGCTTGAGCTGTTTTGTCAGCATTCATCGGTGCCGGTGATTAATGCTTTGACCGATGATTTTCACCCATGTCAGCTACTGGCGGATATGCAGACCTTTCATGAGCATCGTGGCAGTATCAAAGGCAAGACTGTGACTTGGGTCGGTGATGGCAATAATATGTGCGCATCTTATATCCTAGCGGCGCATCAGTTTGGCTTTCAGCTGCGAGTGACTGCGCCTTATGGCTTTGAACCAAATCCTGAGCTGATTGAAGAATACAGCCACTGCGTCACCTATGTCGAAGACCCCCAAGAAGCCGCCAAAGGTGCACATCTGATTGCTACCGATGTCTGGGCAAGTATGGGTCAAGAATCTGAGCAGATGACTCGTGCACGCCGTTTCGCCCCGTATCAAGTCAGCCCTGCGATGCTCGACAAAGCCGACCCTGATGTGCTATTTATGCACTGCTTGCCTGCACATCGTGGCGAAGAGATTAGCTTTGATCTATTAAACGATCCGCGCTCTGTAGTGTGGGATGAAGCTGAGAACCGCCTACACGCCCAAAAAGCCTTAATGGAATTTTTATTAAAAGATAAAATCAAGCTTGACTGAGCGACTGTTTATTTTATCAGATTGATTTAAGGTGATTTTTAAGATAATAAATCCTAAAATCACCTTTTACAACTTTAATACAAGCTGATTTACGCGTTTCTACGATAAATATACAGTTTTTGACATATTCTGTTACAAAGGCTAAGCGATTTGGCTTTATAATGCCATTATCATTCACACAAACAAAAGGAGCGCTATGATGAAAAACTTAACCAAAAGTTTATTGATGGGTGTATCATTATTAGCAAGCACGGCTGCGATCGCCGAAGAATACAACCGCGTAAGCTTCAATAGTGAAGTCAAAAGCGAGATCACGAACGATGAGATTCGTGCAAGCCTGACCAAAACCGCACAAGCATCTGCCGCGCGCGACATCGCCAATGAACTCAACCGCAGTGTCAATGCCGCCTTACAAATCGCCAAACGCTATCCTGAAGTGACCGTAACGACAGGTCGCCAAAATACTTATCCGCGTTATGATAATAAAAATAAGCTGATCGGTTTTACGGGCTCGGTGACATTGGATCTTAAGAGCCAAAATTTTGAGAAAGCCAGTCAGCTGATTGCCGATCTACAAGAAACGATGGTGATGGATAACCTAAGCTTCGGCGTGTCACAAAAGCTGCGTGACAGTGAAGAAAAACGCCTACAGCTAGAAGCGATTCAGCGTTTTAGCGATGAAGCCAAGACCATCAGCCATGCCTTTGGCGCAAGCGATTATAAGATCGTCAATGTCAATCTGGGCGGCAGTAACAGCTACTATCCGCGCCCTATAATGGCGATGTCAAGCATGAAAACTTTAAGCGATGGTGTCGAAGCGCAAAACTTCGAAGCAGGCAATACCACCTTGACTTATAATGCCAATGGCACCATTGAATTGATAAAATAAGTGTACTTTTTGAGATGTAAGTATGAAAATGATCAAACCTTTAGCGCTGGCACTGACTGGCGCACTTGCTTTTGGTAGCGCGCACGCAAGCCTTGATGGCGACATCATCGGCGGCGAAGTGATTCTGCCAACCACAAGCACCAGCAATGCCATCACCAAAGACGGTAAGCGTGTCTCGGCACTGGAATTGACCGACTATGCACAGCAGGTCAATGAAGCGGTGTGGTCGCCGAACATGAATGTCAATACCGCGATGACGGTAAAAATGCAAGCATTGCTTGACTGGAATCACGCATCACCTGGCGCGATCGATGGCGGTTGGGGTAATAACAGCAAAAAAGCACTGATCAATTTTCAAAAAATCAAAGGCTTGGAAGTCACTGGCAAAATGAACCAAGCGACTTGGGATGCGCTGATCGCAGGCGCGCCAAAAGATCAACCTGTGCTTGTGTCCTACACGCTGACCGATGACGATGTCGCAGGCCCATATGCCAAGCAGCTGCCTGAAGATGCAGCATCACGCGCCAAGCTGAAGGGCTTGTATTATGAAAACATCATCGAGATGCTAGGCGAGCGATTCCACATGGATGTTGCTTATATCAAAAAAATCAATCCAAACAAAAAGTTCGTGGCAGGCGAGACCATCACAGTGATCAATACTGGCAAGCCACTGAACACCAAAGTGACGCGCGTGGTCGCTGATAAGGCTGAAAACACCTTGTTCGCTTATAGCGATAATAAGCTTGTCGCCACTTATCCGACCGTCGTCGGTAACAGCCAAACAGCAGCACCGACCGGCAAATTCAAGCTTGGCACAAAAGTAGAAATGCCAACTTATAAAGCTACCGTCAAAGACGAAAAAGGCGTCACCAAAACCTATGTGCTACCAGCAGGTCCGAACAGTCCTGTCGGTGTGGCATGGATGGGTCTGGACAAGACAAGCTGCGGCATTCACGGCTCAGCCATTCCTGAAGTGGTCACACGCCTATCAACCGTCGGCTGTATCCGCTTGACCAACTGGGATGTGATGGAGCTGTATCCATTGATCAGCCAAGGCGCAGAAGTCGAAATCCGCTGATTGACCAATCCCAAGCCCAAAGCCCGTTCATTATGAATGGGCTTTTTTGTGCTGTTTTATAAATTTGCCTTGTGTATGAGCTGAACGGACTAGCCAAGCAATCACGGTGATGGTTATTTGTCATCGCTTTTACTTAACGGATTTTCATAGATTAATATTGTTTTCAATGTTATAATAAATTGTTTTATTTTGGTTGCAATTTTATTGCCTTGCTGTACTTTTTTATGAAGGATGAATCATGTTTCAATTCACCCAACCCCAAAGTCCCCTCCGCGACGCCATCACTTCTGCTTATCGCTTGGATGAAGTGACTGCGGTCAGTAATCTGCTTGCTACATTGCAGTTTGATGATGCGCAAAAACAAGACATCAACACTCTTGCGCGCCGCCTAATTACCCAAGTGCGTGCCGATCGCAGCAAATCATCGGGTGTCGATGCCTTGATGCAAGAGTTTTCGCTATCAAGCGAAGAAGGCGTGGCATTGATGTGTCTTGCTGAGTCGCTACTGCGCATTCCAGATACTGCGACACGCGACCGCTTAATCCAAGACAAACTTGCTGATGGCGACTGGAAGGGCCATGTGGGCAATAGCCCATCGATGTTCGTTAATGCGGCGGCTTGGGGCCTGGTATTGACTGGCAAATTGACACAGCCTACCAATGAGGGTGGTCTAGGTTCTGCCTTGACGCGCGTCCTACAAAAAGGCGGTGCGCCGTTCATCCGCGCAGGCGTGAATCATGCGATGAAAATCCTTGGCAAGCAATTTGTCACAGGTCAGACCATCACCGAAGCACTTGCTAATGGTAAAGAGCGCGAGAAATTGGGCTATCGTTTCAGCTTTGATATGCTGGGCGAAGCGGCAATGACCCAAGAAGATGCCGATCGCTACTACCAAGACTATGTCACCGCCATTCACGCCATCGGTAAAGATGCAGCAGGTCGCGGCGTATATGATGGCAATGGTATTTCAGTCAAGCTATCAGCCATCCACCCACGCTATTTCCGCGCGCAGCATGGGCGCGTGATGACTGAGCTATTACCACGCCTAAAAGCACTATATATGCTGGCTAAAGAGTATAACATCGGTCTGAACATCGACGCCGAAGAAGCCAACCGTCTGGAGCTATCACTTGATTTGATGGAACAATTGGTTTCTGATCCTGATTTGGCAGGCTTTAATGGTATCGGCTTTGTTGTACAAGCCTACCAAAAACGCTGCCCGTATGTCATTGATTTTCTAATCGATTTGGCTCGTCGCAACAACCAACGCCTAATGATTCGCCTAGTAAAAGGTGCATATTGGGACAGCGAAATCAAATGGGCGCAAGTCGATGGCATGGATGGCTATCCAGTTTATACGCGCAAAGTACACACCGATGTGTCATATCTTGCTTGCGCCAAGAAGCTATTGGCAGCACAAGATGCGATCTTCCCGCAATTCGCGACACACAACGCCCAAAGCCTAGCCACCATCTATGAGATGGGCAAGGATAAAGAATTTGAATTCCAGTGCTTGCATGGCATGGGTGAGACACTGTATGACCAAGTGGTTGGCGAGAAGAACTTGGGTCGTCGCGTGCGTATCTATGCACCAGTCGGCACGCACAAGACACTGCTTGCCTACTTGGTACGCCGCCTACTTGAAAATGGCGCGAACTCATCATTTGTCAATCGCATCGTCGATGAAGATGTCAGCATCGATGAACTGATCGAATCACCGATTGATGTGGTTAGCGTAACTGGTATCACGCCAAACCCACTGACCCCAGCACCGCGCCGTATCCTTGGTGAGCGCGACAACTCAAACGGTCTGGATCTATCAAATGAGCATGTACTGGCTCAGCTACAGACCAATATGCAAGCTGCTGCACAGATTGAGTTCAATGCCGCATCATTGACCACAGTCAGTATCACAAGCCAAGCTGCCCACGCGGTACAAAACCCTGCCGATCATCGCGACATCGTCGGTCAAGTCTCGTTCATCGACGCTGCCAGTGTGCCAAATGTCATCACTGCTGCCATCGACGCCCAAAGCACTTGGCAAGCAGTTAGCCCTGCTGAGCGCGCTGCCATCTTGCGCCGCTTTGCTGATTTGATGGAAGAGCCAACTCGCATGGCGCTACTGATGATGGTTGCGGTACGCGAAGCAGGTAAGACACTACTAAACTCAATTGCTGAAGTGCGTGAAGCGGTGGATTTTTGCCGTTATTATGCCGACGAAACCGAACGCTTGAACCTAAACAGCCCTGTGGGTACAGTCGTGGCGATCAGCCCATGGAACTTCCCATTGGCAATCTTCGTCGGTGAAGTGGTCTCTGCCCTAGCCGCTGGTAATACCGTCGTAGCTAAGCCAGCTGAACAAACCAGCCTAATCGCTCACCTAGCCGTCTCATGGTTGCATGAAGCGGGCATACCTGCCAACGCTCTACAACTGGTACTGGGTGCAGGTGATGTCGGCGCGGCATTGACTTCAGATGAGCGTATTGACGGCGTGATTTTCACAGGTTCAACCGATGTCGCTAAGCATATCAATAAGCTATTGGCTGCGCGCTCTGACAATCCTGTCTTGATCGCTGAAACTGGCGGCATGAACGCGATGATCGTCGATAGCACCGCACTGCCTGAGCAAGTGTGCCTGGATGTCTTGGCATCAGCATTCGACTCAGCAGGTCAGCGCTGCTCAGCCCTGCGCATCCTATGTGTCCAAGAAGACATCGCCGATCACATGGTTGAGATGATCAAAGGTGCGATGGATGAGTTGGTGGTGAATAATCCTGCAGCACTGGCGACCGATGTCGGCCCTGTGATTGATGCTGAAGCACAAGAAAACTTGCTTAACCACATCAACAACCTAAAACAAATCGCGCCATATCACGAAGTGGCAATCAAGTCTGATGCACCAAGCTCAACTTTTGTTGCGCCGATTATGTTTGAGCTAAAAGACCTATCACAGCTGAAAAAAGAAGTCTTCGGCCCTGTGCTTCATGTGGTTCGCTTTGCAGCGCATGAACTGGATGATTTGATTGATAATATCAACAAAAAAGGCTTTGCGCTGACTCACGGTATCCACAGCCGCATCGACAGTACCATCGAGCATATCGCAAGCCGTATCGAAGCAGGTAATGTGTATATCAACCGCAACATCGTCGGCGCAGTCGTTGGTGTACAACCATTCGGTGGCCATGCGATGAGTGGTACAGGCCCGAAAGCTGGTGGTCCATTCTATCTACAGCGCCTAAGCAAGCTTAGTACTTGGAATACGCCAGCACTGGATAAAGCTGCAGAGATTAACGAAGCCGCTCTAGCCAAAGTATCAACAGTTGCTGCCAAGCTTGGTCTAAACAGCGATGAGCAAGCCGCCTTTGATGCTACCGTCAAAAGCGCGCGTGCAACTTCGCTTAATCACGGTGTCAGCACCCTAGCGGGCCCAACCGGTGAAGCCAACACCCTATCATGGCACGCACCAAAATCAGTCGCCATCTACGGCGGTGATAAAGCACAAAGCATCGCAGCCTTAGCACAGCTTGCTGCCAATGGTACACGCGCGCAAGTTTGCCCTGCACACGCTTTGGCGGATTATGCAAGCGAACTACAAGGTGTACTAGAAGTCGTCGAGCAACCAGCCGCTGACAACAACGACATCATCATCGCCCTATCAGCCATGCCATGCGACGAGCAAGTGCGCCTAGCAGGCTTGGACGGTGCGATTCGCCGCGTGATCGATGCGACCAACGGTCTGGACTTCACCCGTCTGTACCACGAAGTCAGCCAAAGCTACAACACCACTGCTGCAGGTGGTAACGCAAGCTTGATGGCATCAGCGTAATTATTTACACTGAAATATAAAAAATGTACTCTTGATGAACCGCACCCCAAAAGTTAGACAACCTTTGGGGTGTTTTTATGACCAAATACACAATTGACTTTAAACTTGAAGTCATTGATCATTATTTAACAGGACATAGTTACCACAACACAGCCAACTCTTTTGGTATTAAACGCTCTATTGTCCAAAACTGGGTGAGACTCTATCAAACTCATGGTATTGATGGTATTCGTATCAGAAAGAGCAAAGCTAGTTATTCACCAGAATTCAAACACACTGCAGTATTACAACTACTTGCTGGTAAATCCATACGCACTTTGGCGATTGAATTAAATATCAGCAACCCAAGTGTGCTGTTTCAATGGTTAAAAGCCTATCAAAATCATGGTATCATGGGACTGACTCCCAAACCCAAAGGTAGAAAATCTGTGCCTAAAACCAACAAAGCAAAGCAAACATCCAAACCTGATGAGCAAAAAACCCATGCTGAATTGATTGCTGAACTGCAGTACTTACGCATGGAGAATGACATCTTAAAAAAGTTAGAAGCCTTGGAGCGTCAGCAAAGAAAAAGCAAATCATCATCAATAAAATCACAGTGATTGACGAGCTAAGGCAGATTTATCCATTAAAACAATTACTGACTTATCTTGGTGTTGCCAAAGCAACCTTTTATTATCACTTAAAGCAATTCAAGCAAAAGGATAAACATCAAGACATCAAAGATGCAATCAAAAAGATATATCACACCCATCAAGGCAGGTATGGGTATCGCAGAATCACCCTTGCCTTAAAACAGTTAGGCTTTGTCATCAATCATAAAAAAGTGTGGCGACTGATGAGCCAAATGGGACTGAAAGCACGGATTCGCTCTAAACGCAGATTTAGTGCTTATCAGGGTAAGGTGGGTAAAATCGCTGATAATGTACTCAAGCGTGATTTTAAAGCAGATCGACCCAACCAAAAATGGGCGACTGATGTCACTGAGTTTAAAGTGTTGGATAAACAAGGTAATGTCAAAAAGCTTTACTTGTCTCCCATCATGGATTTGTTTAATGGAGAAATTGTTAGCTATCAGATGCACAGTAGCCCAAATTATGGCTTGGTTGCCAAGATGCTTGATCAGGCACTAAAGCGACTGCAAGCAGATGATAATGCTGGCAACGATAGCAGCAAACCACAATTGATTCTGCATTCAGATCAAGGCTGGCACTACCAAATGCAAAATTATCAACAAACCTTAAAAGACAACAACATCATTCAAAGTATGTCAAGAAAGGGTAATTGCTTGGATAATGCGGTGATAGAAAGCTTCTTTGGCACATTAAAAGAAGAAATCTTCTTTCATGACAAACATCAAAGAAGATTTACCTCCATTGATGAGCTTAAACAAGCGATTGATGAGTACATCCATTACTACAATCATGATAGAATAAAGAGTAAACTAAAAGGACTAAGTCCTGTAAAATACAGGCGCTTAGTCCTTGATCAAACCACTTAATTTAAGGGGCTGTACTAGATAAATCCCTAAACCCCACACCATTTTCTTAACAATCTTAATTGATTGGATGGTGTGCCATAGTTAAATCTAAACTCGCATTCTTTGATAAATAAATGAAAATGCTTTTTGTCAATACCGTTATATTTTCTTAGAATGCGTTTGGATTGCGACCAAAAGTTTTCAATGCCGTTAATATGATTATGATTGTTTGCAAATTCTTTGGAATGATTAATTCTAAAGTGTTTAAAATCACTCACATCTAAAGCATTATAACTTCAATAGCTATCTGTATAAACCACGCTATCAGGTTTGATTTTACTGGCAATAATAGGCATTAATGTCTTAGCTTTGGTATCTTTAACACAGGCAGTATAAACCTTACCATTGCGTTTTAAAAGACCAAATACGGCAACTTTGCCAGCAGCACCCCGTCCACGCTTGCCTTTACGAATGCCACCGAAATAGCTTTCATCCAATTCTACTTCACCGTCAAATAATTCACAAGCTTCAAGGTTTAAGCGATATTCAATCACCAAGCGAATTTTATGATAAAACAAAGCAGCTGAATTATGATGTATCTCTAACAAATCAGCAGCTGATCTTGCGGTGACTTCAAGCACAAAAAATTCAAGCAGTTTAACTTGAACTTTTTTACTTAATTTACAACGGGTTATCTTCATAAAACTAGTATAGCATTATTGCTAATCTAGTACAGCCCCTAATTTAAACCTAGTCCTTAATCTTAACTTTGTCTAAGATTTGGGGGTCGGTTCATGATGGGTGCATTTTTTATATCATGATTTTAAGTTTCAAAAAGTATTGTAAATTCAAATCAAAACACGCTATTTTTTCTGCTGGGTTTTTACATCTTGTACATCTTGTACATCTTGTACAAGATGATGATTTGAGGTTTTTACAGCTGATTTATACATACGCCAACCCATAATCGCCACAATCATTCCACTTACAAAAATCAAACAACCATCATGGCAAGTCAATGACAAATCTTCTCAAATGCAAAATTATATGTTATTGTTTTTATTTATTAATTTATTATAATGATGGCTACATTTTTATATTGAATAAATCTTACTATTTGCAGCATTTTGTGGTTTAATATCACTTTCTAAAAACTTGGTATTTTTTGTTACATATCGGCAGTGCCGAAACGAATCATGCCACACAGTGCCGATGTGATTTGGCAGCGCCGACACATTGAGCGTTTCATAATTAAAACCGAGACTTCATCATGACTGCAACAATTACTGCACCAGAATTTGTCCGTCACCAAGCCCTGATTGATTGGGTTGCCCAAATCGCCGCATTAACCAAACCTGCTCATATCGAGTGGTGCGATGGTTCAGAAGAAGAAAACCAACGCCTGATCGATTTAATGATCGCAGGTGGCACCATGATCAAGCTGAACGAAGAAAAGCACCCAAATTCTTATTTGGCATTTTCTGATCCATCAGATGTTGCTCGTGTTGAAGATCGCACCTTTATCTGCTCAGCCAATAAAGAAGATGCAGGCGCAACCAACAACTGGGAAGATCCAGCAGTAATGCGTGCTAAGCTAAACGGTCTATTCGACGGCTGTATGGTTGGTCGTACCATGTATGTCGTGCCATTTAGCATGGGTCCACTAGGCAGCCACATTGCCCACATCGGTATCGAAATCACCGACTCGCCTTATGTCGTTGTCAGTATGCGCAAGATGGCGCGCATGGGCAAGGCAGTCTATGATGTACTGGGTACAGATGGTGAATTTGTACCTTGTGTACATTCAGTTGGTAAGCCATTGGCAGAAGGTGAGCAAGATGTTGCATGGCCTTGTAATGATGATAAATACATTGTCCATTATCCAGAAACTCGTGAAATTTGGTCATATGGTTCAGGCTACGGCGGCAATGCCCTGCTTGGCAAAAAATGCCTAGCCCTGCGCATCGCATCAGCCATGGGTCGTGAGCAAGGTTGGCTTGCTGAGCATATGCTAATCCTAGGCGTGACCAACCCAGAAGGCAAAAAACACTACATCGCTGCCGCATTCCCATCAGCGTGTGGTAAGACTAACTTTGCCATGCTTATCCCGCCAGCAGGCTATGAAGGCTGGAAAGTTGAAACGGTCGGTGATGACATCGCATGGATCAAGCCATCAGCAGACGGTAAGCTATACGCCATCAACCCAGAAGCAGGCTTCTTTGGTGTTGCACCAGGCACGAACACCAAGACCAACTCAAACTGCATGAGTACGCTGGTTTCTGATGTTATCTACACCAATGTCGCCGTGACCGAAGATGGCGAAGTCTGGTGGGAAGGCAAAACCAAAGAAGTCCCAGCAAACCTAACCAACTGGAAACGCGAGCCACACACAGGCGAAGAGCGCGCTGCACATGCCAATGCTCGCTTTACCGTTGCTGCTGCACAATGCCCATCGATCGACCCACAATGGGAAAATCCTGAAGGCGTGCCAATCTCTGCATTTATCTTCGGCGGTCGCCGTGCTGATACTGTGCCATTAGTTTCTGAAGCCTTTGACTGGGTGGATGGCGTATATAAAGCAGCAACCATGGGTTCTGAGACTACTGCTGCTGCCACTGGTGCGCAAGGTGTCGTCCGCCGCGACCCATTTGCAATGCTGCCATTTGCAGGCTACAACATGGCAGACTACTTCAACCATTGGCTAGAAATGGGTGAAAGCATCGGCGCCAAAGCCGCAGCCGCTGGCAACAGCCTACCAAAAATGTTCAAAGTAAACTGGTTCCGCCGTGATGAAAATGGCGACTTCGTATGGCCAGGCTTTGGTCAAAATATGCGTGTGCTACAGTGGATCATCGAACGCTGTGAAGGTAAAGCAAACGCAGTACAAACCCCAATTGGTCTAGTACCAACTTATGAAGACATCAACTGGGATCAATCAGATTTCAGCAAAGCACAATTTGATTTGGTAACCAGCCAAGACAAAGATCAGTGGATCAAAGAGCTAGAAAGCCATGCTGAGCTGTTCGAAAAACTGGGCGAGCGTATGCCACAAGCACTAAAAGCACACAATGCCAAGCTAATGGCTGATGTCCAAGCATCATAATCGATGAACTAAAAAAAATCCCCGAAGTGAAAAACTTTGGGGATTTTTATTGGGCGGGTGTTTTGAATTTTTGTGATGGGTTTATTAATACACAACAAACAGTTTGACTATATTTTTCAATACTTAAACCACAAAATCCTTACCCAAATACACCTTACGCACCAGCTCATTGCTTAAGATCTCATCACTGCTGCCTTCAGCAATGATCGTACCTTCTGAGACGATATACGCCTTTTGGCAAATAGATAAAGTCTCTCGTACATTATGATCGGTAATCAGCACACCTATGCCACGCGCGCGCAAGGCTTCAATCACCTGCATGATATCACCGACCGAGATCGGATCAACGCCAGCAAAGGGCTCATCCAGCAAAATAAATTTCGGATTTGACGCTAAGCAGCGGGCAATCTCACAGCGACGGCGCTCACCGCCCGACACGCTCATACCCAATGAATGACGCACATGCTTAAGGTGAAATTCCGCCATTAGCTTTTCAAGCTCGGCAGTCTGCGCAGCTTTATCCAAATCCTTGCGCGTCTGCAGAATCGCCATGATGTTTTGTTCGATGGTCAATTTACGAAAAATCGATGCTTCCTGCGGCAAATAGCCAATACCTTGCGCTGCACGCTCGTGCATGGCCTTTTTGGAAATATCAGTATCACCAAACAGCACCTGACCGCGATCCATCGGCACAAGACCAATGACCATATAAAAGCTTGTGGTCTTACCAGCACCATTTGGCCCTAGAATCCCGACCACTTGCCCCTGCTCAATCTCGAACGACACATCTTTGACCACCCAACGCTGACCATAGCGCTTGCCAAGATGTCGCATACTCAAGGTCGTCACATCACACCCCGATGATTAGCGAATACCGCGCTGATTGGTATCAGAATTTGGTGGGAATATCAGTTCCACACGGCGACCTTGACCACCATTGGCTTCGACATCCCCATCTTTTAGGCTATAGCGAATGACATTGCCCGAAAAGCTCGAACCTGCTTGGGTCAGCTTAGCATTACCTGTCAATGTCACGATGCCTGATACCGCATCATAGTCGATGCGACTGGCCTGACCTTTTGCCAAGCCTTTTTCTTGAGTGATGATCTGCTGCATCGTCGCAGGACGACCTGTCGCCACCGCAGAGTTGATACTGCGATTGCGAGTGTTAAGATTTACTGTCAAATTATCAGCAGCAATCTTTAGCGTGCCTTGCTCGATGGTGACATTGCCCGAATAAGTGGTCACACCTGTGCGCTCGCTATAAGTAGCACGGTCAGCCAATAGACGGATTGGCTGATTGGCATCTGATGGCAATGCACTGGCAATCATCGGCGCAACCGCCAACGCAGTCAAAAAGCTAAACTTGGCAATCAGTGGTTTGATATGCATATTAAACCTTAAAATTGTATAAAAAATCAATCAGTTAGAATAATGGTTTGTCTTGGCGCTTTGGTGCATTGAACAGCACATCGATCTTATGAAATTCATAATCGCCCGTATTTAAATCAGCGGTAAACCCTTGTGCCTTAAAGCTGTCTGTACCTTGAGTGACGGTCAATGACTCTTGGCTATTAAGCTTACGATCACGCGTATTGCCTGCTAAGCTATTGCCAACAATCACCATTTCAGGTTTGTCCGCTGTCGCTGCACGCACCATTTTAAAGCCATTCTTAAGATTTAGCGCACCTGTCTGCTGATCAAAAGTCGCTCGCTCAGCGGTCAGAGTGTAATTCTCACCCTGTGGTGGTTGCCAATTGATGGTCGCGCCCACCATCTCATCTTCACCTTGGGCATTTTGTACCAAAGAATCAGCGGTCAGGGTATATTCGGTTTCGCCAGTTTCAGGATTGGTCTGCACCGCTTGGATACCAGTGACTTCATAATTATTAGTCGCCGTCACTTCAGGCAAGGCAGGCTTGATCTCGCTGTCTTCTTGATAATAAAACCACGCTGCGACCGCCAACGCCATGATACCAAGTACGCTTAAAATGCGAAAATTCATCGCGCATCCTTATTGAAATTTGGCGATAAAGGCATCGTAATGACCTTGTGCGTGCAAAATCAGTTCACACGCTTCACGCACCGCGCCATTGCCACCTGCCTTGGTAGTGACAAAATCCGCCACCGCTTGCGTCTCAGCACAGCCATTTGGTACACTAAAGCCCAAACCTGCTTCACGCACCGCTTTTAAATCAGGCAGATCATCACCCATATAAGCACATTCGCTTAAGTCTAGGTTTAATTCATCAGCCAAGCTTGATAATGCCGTGAATTTATCATCGCGTCCTTGGATTAGGTGCTTGATGCCCAATTCGCGCGCACGGCGTTCCACCATCGGTGATGTGCGCCCCGTGATGATGGCAAGCTCAATGCCAAAATCTTGCAGAGCCTTTAGTCCCACACCATCTTGCACATAAAATGCCTTAGTCTCGACATCATAGGAGTTATAAATGATCTTGCCATCAGATAAGATGCCATCGACATCCATAGCAAACAGCTTGATATTTTTGGCTTTTTGTAAAATAACTTCGTTCATGACAAATCCTAGCTAACACCTGCTTTTAGCACATCGTGAATGCTGATTACCCCTGCCAAATGCTGATCATCAAGCACTAACAATTGGCTGATGGCATTTTCATTCATCACAGTCAGCGCATCGGAAGCACGCATTTGGCTTGTGGTACTTTTTGGCGTTTTGGTCATTAGCTCACCAATTTGAATAGATAAATCAGTATTTTGTGCAAGCTTACGGCGTAAATCCCCATCGGTGAAAATCCCTACCACCTTATCAGCATCGTCAACTACGACCGCAAGACCTAGGCGACCGCCTGTCATCACAAGCAAAGTGTCATTTAAACTTGCCGACTCTTTGATGATTGGCAAATTATCCGTATGCATCACATCTTGGACACGAGTCAATAACTTACGCCCCAATGCACCCGCAGGATGCGACAAGGCAAAATCATTACTGGTAAAGCCACGAGCGTGCAATAGCGCTACCGCCAAAGCATCGCCGAGCGCCAAAGTCGCTGTTGTCGATGATGTCGGTGCAAGCCCAAGTGGACATGCTTCTTCGGAGCGACCCAGTGTCAAAGCGATATCCGCCGACTTTGGCAATACGCCACGCTTATCACGGCTGATGCTGATGAGCGGAATACCAAGCTGTTTGACCACAGGTAATAGCATCCGAATCTCATCAGACTCGCCAGAGTTGGAGATCGCGATCAGCACATCGCCTTTGACCAGCATTCCCAAATCGCCATGCCCTGCTTCACCCGGATGCATAAAAAACGCCGGCGTTCCAGTCGATGCAAAGGTCGCTGCAATCTTACGCCCAATATGACCAGATTTACCCATACCCGTCACCACCACACGGCCTGAGCAAGCCAAAATCGATTGACAAGCCTGGGTAAATCGCTCATCTAGCTCGCCAATCAATAAATCCAGAGCTTTTTGTTCGGTGCGGATGGCATTGATACCATCTTGGATAAAATCCGTCATCACAGGGGCTGTATCTGTCATAATTGCTTGATATTCATTCAATTAAAAAGGTTATGATAGCATATTTTGTAGACTGATTGATGGCTATTTTGGCAAATTTTCAATATGATAACCAAATTTTACATTTGCTCAAAAAACAAAAAACTTGCAAACAGACCTTTTGCCTATTTGCAAGCTCTTATCATTAAATCAATCAGCGAAAATCAGCTATCAAATTCATCGTCATCATTGCCAAATTTAGCATCCGCTTTGGCATCAAAGCCTTGGCGATTAAAGCTGCGAGTATCGTTATTTTCAAACGATTTGCCATCAAAGCCACGCTCTTCGAACCCTTGACGGTCAAAGCCTTGGCGTTCAAAACCCATGACAGTAGATGTGCTACGGTCAAAGCCTGATTGCATACCACCCATACCGCCTTGATAACCCATATTACTACGGTCAAAGCCTTGACGTTCAAAACCTGCTTGTGGCGTACGAGTAAAGCCACCTTGTGGACGGCTGCCACCTTGATAACCACCACCCATACCGCTACGCTCAAAGCCTTGGCGTTCAAAGCCGCCACCTTGATAAGTGCCACTACTCATTACGCCAATATTAGCCCCTTGATAGCCACCTGATGCTGGTGTGGAACCCCCTTCGGTGCGTGGGTTACGAGTTGGTACGACGGTAGAAATGGCGTGCTTATACACCATTTGGCTAACGGTGTTTTTTAGCAATACGACATATTGGTCAAATGATTCGATTTGACCTTGTAGCTTGATGCCATTGACCAAAAAAATCGAAACAGGAATACGGTCTTTACGCAGCGCGTTCAAAAATGGGTCTTGCAAGGTTTGTCCTTTTGACATACGACTCTCCACATAAAATAGCTCATGCAATGCAAAAAAAGGCTGTGCCTAACGTTGGTGCGATTGCAAGAATTGCTTTTGTACTTGTTCTATGCTATCAAATGAAGCTATTGTAACATTGGTTATAGTTGGATTATCCATCAAGGCAAGTTGTTTTAGCCATGTATATTGGCGTTTTGCTAATTGCCTTGTTGCATATAATGCCTTATTTTTCATATCTTGACAAGATAGATCCCATAAGTTAATCGGGGTTTTTGTCGATTTTTTTGGAAAATTGGCTGAAATCTCATTGATGATTTGCTCATCTGTTAGTTTTGAGAAATTTGATTGATAATATTGATGTATCGTTGGGTGATTGACCACACTCTTATGACGAGTACGGCATAGATGTTCGAGCACTTGCCGATAGCCGACACATCGCATCGATGGCATATCCACATCCAGTGCTGGGTGTTCATTAATCAGCCCAATCACTTCATCCACAAAGCCATCTGCCCACATGATATCCAGTCTGCGACCGATACGCTCATGTAGCCAAGCACGATCAGGCGTGACAACAATGCCATACCACTGCCATTTTGGGTCATGACTAAGGGCGACTTTTGGGGTGTCTTGCCAATGACTCATTGGCTTGCCTGTTTGTAGATGTACTTCAACAGCACGGGTAATACGCTGCGTATCTGACGGCTTAAGCTTTTGGCAGATGATCGGATCGTGGGCGAGTAGATAGTCATACAGTGCTTGATTGCCTTCATTGTCAAGCCACTGATTCACCTTTTCACGAACCGACTGGTCGGTTTCTGGCACGCTAGAAATGCCGTCAAACAACGCCATATAGTACATCATCGTACCACCGACCAATAGTGGAATCTTGCCCCGCTGATGAATTTCATGAATCAGTCGCTCGACATCCGCCACAAAATTCGCCACACTATAGGTCTTGGTCGGAGAAATGATATCCACCAGATGATGGGGGAATTGGGCAAGCTCATCGGCAGTTGGCTTGGCAGTGCCGATATTCATACCTTGATAAATCAATGCACTATCCACCGACACAAGCTCAAATCGCCCTGTCTGATACAGTCTAAACGCCAAATCCGTCTTACCACTGGCGGTCGGCGACATCAGACACACGACACTATTGTTGGGCAAATCTTGATAATGCGGTAGTGATGACATTTATGAAGCCTTGATAAATTCAAGCACACGGCAATCATCTGCTTGACGAGTCAAATCAATCAGATAATCAGGCTTTGGCAGATTTGATTCGGCACGGCTCGCCCATTCGATGATGACAAGGCTATCATGCTCATCAAAATATTCAAAAAATCCAATATAATCAAGCTCTTCTGGGTCATTGAGTCGGTATAAATCGGCATGATAAACTGGCTTGATGCCTGTTTTTGTTTGGATTTGATAAGGTTCAACAAGTGTATAAGTCGGGCTTTTGACTGCACCAGTATGCCCCATGGCTTGCAGCCAATAGCGAGTCAGCGTCGTCTTACCCGCACCCAAATCCCCTGACAGCCACACACTGCCCGTCAGATTCATATCAGCCAGCTGCTGGGCAAAAGCCGCAGTATCAGTTTCATTTTTTAGGATAATTTTCATATGCTCAAACTTGGACTTGCAAATCCACAGAGGGATTGATGAATGGCTTGCCTGCTTTTAGCTTATCATACATCATTGGATCGCCCCATTCTGCCTTGACCTGTTCACTAAATTCAAAGCCAGCCAAATCAAGCTTGCCCATTTGTTCATTGGTGACATCATCGCCAAAGCACTGTGCATAGCCTGTCGCCGTCTCATGGACGATGACCGAGTGTACATGGACATCTTGCTCGCCATTTTGCATTTGCGTTTGTTTTAAGATGGCGTCTGCCCAAAAGAAAATCACACGGCTAAATTGCTCAGCTGACGGTGATACAGGTAAGCTCACCCAACGCGCACTAAAGTCTTTGCAAGCTTGAATATAGCTTGGATCATCCTTATCCCAAAAAGTGATGGCATGATCAAAGCTGTCAATGATGTCTTTGATATTACCCTTAAGTAGCCCAAAATCATAGACCATCTGCCCATGATCCAAGCGATGCGCTTCCAAGATCAGCTCAACTTGATAGCTATGCCCATGAATAGAGCGTTTGCAACGATCGGATGAGCAGTTGCGGACGATGTGAGCATTTTCGAATTTAAACAGTTTGCGAATACGCATGAGATGCCTTTATTATTTTGATCATATGATTTTTATTATAGCATAAATTTTCATAGCAACATAAAAAACGCACCCAAGTTGGCTTGAGTGCGTCATCTGCGCTGCGTTTATCATGCAAATTCCAACAAGCGATCGCCGTCTTTATCGGTAATGCGAGTTGGTAAGCCCATTTGATTGAGTAGATTGATGAATGGGCGCGCATCAAGCTCTTCGACATTAACCATCGTGCCGACATTCCACTCACCTGTCGCGATCAAAATTGCCGCTGCAACCGGTGGTACGCCTGCTGTATAAGAGATGCCCTGACTGCCAACTTCACAATAAGCTTCTTCGTGATCAGCGATATTATAAATAAAAATCTCGCTATCGACGCCGTCTTTTTTACCTTTGACCTTGTTGCCGATACAGGTTTTGCCTTTATAATTGGGTGCAAGACTTGCTGGATCTGGCAGAACTGCTTTGACCACTTTTAATGGCACAACTTCCAAACCTTCGGCAGTTTTGACAGGTTGCTCTGATAATAGACCTAAGTTTTTTAGTACACCAAAGACATTCATATAATGCTCGCCAAACCCCATCCAAAAGCGGATATTTGGCACATTTAGGTTCTTGTGCAATGAATGCAGCTCATCATGCCCTGATAGGTAGCTGTTTTGGATGCCGACCACAGGCAAATCATCCGTGCGTTTGACTTCAAACATCTGATTGGTTTGCCATTGGCTATTTTGCCAAGAATAAACGACACCAGTAAATTCACGGAAATTGATTTCAGGGTCAAAATTGGTGGCAAAATATTTGCCATGACTGCCAGCATTGATATCAATAATATCAATATCTGTGACAGTATCTGTATCAAAATACTCCACACCCAAGCGTGCATAGGCATTCACCACACCAGGGTCAAATCCGATACCCAAAATCGCTGTCACACCTGCCTTCTTAAAGGCGTCACGCTTTTTCCACTCGTAATTCTCATACCACGGTGGCGCTTCACAAATCTTGGTCGGATCTTCATAAATCGCCGTATCCAAATAATGCGCACCTGTCTCAATACACGCATCCATCACGCTCATATTGACAAATGGTGAGCCGACATTGATGACGATATGCGCATCAATCGAACGAATCAACTGTACAAGCTGCTCAGTATTCAAAGCATCGACAGCGTGCGTATGCAAGATGGCATCTTTTTTAAAACTGCCCTTTTCAGCGACACTATCAGCAATCGCATCGCATTTTTCTTTGGTGCGTGATGCGATATGAATCTCGCCAAAAACATCATTTGCCATCGCGCATTTGTGTGCCACGACTTGTGCGACGCCACCAGCGCCAATAATCAAAACATTCGGTTGAGTCATGATAAATCCTCCTTTGTGCTTAAAAAAAATAAGCAACATCAAAATTATGCATGAATTAAAAAGGAAGACTTCAAGGAAAATCCATGCACCCAACATCCATCAATACTTGCAAAATTACAAGCATGACAAAGCTTAGAATAATAACGAGTATTTGGTGATTTTTCAACCATTAAATAAAAATATGTCTATTTTCGTTACCATGGAAAATAAACCAACTCTTTTAACTTTTGATACATCAACAAGTCCTCCATATTGCGCGTCTGTTCATACTTTGTTTTAAAGTAATGACATAGCCCAAAAATATTATCAGCATCCAAATTCAACTTGGAAGTCTCAAAGCCAAAAGGCATGGTTCTATATCCATCCATCGCCAAAACTACACTTACGAACCGCTCTTGGATAAAGGCACGCATCGGTGCTGGATCAGTCATATAGCGTGTGTTCTGGCGCAACATTCGCCCAATCTCGCTTTGATCGTTTTCAACCAATGCATAAAACTGATTGGCAATTTTTTGCCATTGTTGCCAATATCGTTTTTTGGCAATGACATAATTACAAAATGCCGAATTATAGTTGGTAGAAATCATGGATTTTAAATCGAGAAAAACGCCCATTTTCCGTAAGGACAATTGCATTAAACTTAAAAACCCAGGATGATTTCGCTCCCCTTGATAAAAAACATTCTGATGGTAAGTTAATGAATTAAATCCGACTGATGATAAAAACACATCTACACGATTACCATCGACATCAATAGCATGGCGCTGAATTATTTGATGCAAATCCTTGCCACACACTCCCGTTTTTTCAAAAAACTTCGGTGATAAAAAGCCGTAATAAGTATCATCATCCAGTTCATGTGTGTTCAAAAACTGCAACATCGGATAAAATTCATACCACTCTTTTGGGCCATGCGTGTTATCCAATGGTATAAAATCAGGGTCTAGCGACTGCTTAGTCGCCTCATTATAATAAATCTGATAGATCTCAATTTTTGGTGTATTCATGAGTTATTTCACACTTATGACAAGCTATTTTTATAATCATCATAATCAAACTGACGCTGCACGACCACTTCGCCATCTTGACGGATAATGACAATTGACGGCATATCGACGCCATTAAACCAGTTTTTCTTCACCATGGTATAAGCAGCGGCATTGCCAAAGGCGACTTTATCCCCGATTTGTAGCGGTTCATCCAGTGTATAATCGCCAAAAATATCCCCTGCCAAGCATGACTTGCCATAGATACGCACCGCCGTCTCATTCGCTGTCACGCCATCAAAATCACCTCCTTTAATATCATAAGCAGTATCATTGACATAAGCAAGCGGTGACGACTGACGATAAATTAGCAAATCTAACATATGTGCTTCGATAGATGCATCCACCACCGCCAAAGGCTTACCATTATGCAAAGTGTCAAGCACGCTCGTTACCAGCACTGCCCCTTGGTGCACTGATGCTTCACCAGGCTCTAGATAGATCTGTACGCCGTATTTGGTGGCAAAATCTTTAAGTCGATTGGCAAATTTATCTAAAGGATATTCAGGATCAATAAAGTGAATACCACCACCAAAACTCACCCAATCAAGCCGATAAAAAAGCTCGCCAAATCGCCCTTCGATATCTGACAGACTTTGGCTAAACGCCTCAAAATCGGCATTTTCGCAGTTATTATGAATCATCACGCCACTGATGCTATCCGCCACTGCCATAATCGCCTCAACATCATGCTCACCAAGTCGGCTAAAAGGCCTGGCAGGATCGGCGATGATGAATGATGAATTACTGGTTTGCGGATTCAATCTTAGACCGACAGGGATGTGTTTGGCAGCAGCTTTTTTGCCAAAGCGAGCCAATTGATTAAATGAATTAAAAATAATCTTATCGGCATACTCGAGCACTTCATCAATCTCATGCTCACTATAAGCGACGCTATAAGCATGCGTCTCGCCACCAAAGCATTCTTTGCCAAGGCGAACTTCTTTTAAAGATGACGATGTTGTGCCGTGCAGATATGGCTTCATCGACTCAAACACGCCCCAAGTGGCAAAGCATTTGAGCGCAAGCAATGCCTTAGCACCGCTGGCTTGACACAACTTTTCGGTGATGGCAAGGTTATCAATAATGGCTCGCTCATCGAGTAGATAATACGGTGTGGGCAGTTTGGCAAGGGTTTGTTTTTGGTTGTCCGTTAAGCGGTCAAAAAATCGCACGGTCATGGGCTTTTTCCTAAAATCTTGTTTGCAATTTTGGTATTTTAACAAAATTTTGCAACGATGGCTGAATTTTTATATCAATGATAACAACGAAAATACATGGTGATAGGCTTCTGATTTTTTATCCAAACTTAACGGATAAGCCCGTGATGATGACGGTAAGCGGTATAAAGTGATGGGCTTTTGACCGATTTTTAGACCCACTGATTGCCCAACTTTTGGCACTGTGACAGCATAAGTATCGCACAAAATTTGCGTGGCTTTTTCGCCTGTGGTGATGATACTGGTGCAATTAGGCAATTTAGCCAAAATCCGCTCAATATCCATCGGCGTGATGACTTCTAGAAATTTATCCGAGGCGTTGTTTTGTAGGCGTTTGATTTGATACGCAGTATCGCTGATGGCAATACCCGTATCGGCGAGAAACTGCTCAATCTTGTCTTGATAAAAGCTTTTGTCCGCGGTATTGATAAAGTTATCTTTATCATCAAAAAACACCAAGCCCATAATCCGCCAAAAATCATTATTAAAATTGGGATAATAAAATGGCATTTTCCAGCGTGTTTGCGGTGGTGGAAAACTCCCCAAAATCAGCACTTGGCTATTTGGCGGAGTAAATGGAGCCAGTGGGTGGGTTTCGATGGTCATATTTATAAAATTAGTGGCAAGTTAAATAATGTTTTAAAGTCTTTCTCATTGTCAAGGCATTGATCATGCAGCCTACCCTCTGCTGCTCTTTTGACAAAAGTGACATTCTGCAATGTTTTGGTTTGTGAATATGGTAATTGATCTGAGTAAAGCACAATCTTACCATCAACCAATTTTTTATTTATACAAAACTCCCCATCCTCTAAAATATGAAGGGCGTACGCTCTTTTATCAAGCAAAAATCGGCTAAAAATAATTCCGTCATAAATCCGCACCCAATTACCACCACCTTGATAATAACCCACCAAAGTTATACACCGACCATCATTACATTCATAATAAGTAGGTCTACTAGTAATCAGCAAAAGCAAAATACCAATTAGCAGTATAGCTGATACAATAAAGATCACTACAGCTTTTAGTGTAAAATTTAAAAACCACATCTGCTACTTAACTATCAATTCCTTAAGCGCAAGCATCGTATCACGCACTTTCATTGCCTCTTCAAATTTTAGCTCTCGAGATAAGGCTTGCATTTGTTTTTCTAGGCGGGCGATTTCTTTGGCGAGTAGCTTGGGCGAATGCAAAATGCTTTCGTCCACACCTACCAATGCTTCGGATAACACAATGCGTACCACTTCGGTATTTTCATCATCACCTGTGTCAATCTTATCAGTGATTTGACGCGTGGCGGATTTTGGGGTGATGCCATGCTCGGTGTTATAGGCGATTTGCTTGGCGCGGCGGCGTTCGGTCTCTTCCATCGCACGGTGCATACTTGGGGTGATGCTGTCAGCATAGAGTATGGCTTTACCATTGACATGACGAGCAGCACGCCCAATGGTCTGAATAAGCGAACGCTCTGAGCGCAAAAAACCTTCCTTATCCGCATCAAAAATCGCTACAAGGCTCACCTCGGGCATATCCAAGCCCTCACGAAGTAGGTTAATCCCTACCAGTACATCATGCACACCTGTGCGTAGCTCATGGATGATTTTCATCCGCTCCACCGTGTCGATGTCTGAATGCAGATAAGCGACCTTGATTCCATATTCTTTTAGGTAGCTGGTCAAATCCTCTGCCATGCGTTTGGTCAGTACGGTAATCAGCACGCGCTCATCCACTGCCTTACGCAGGTTAATCTCACCAAGCACATCATCCACCTGTGTCAATACAGGTCGTATCTCTAGCACAGGGTCCACAAGCCCTGTCGGACGCACCACCTGCTCGACGATTTGTTCGGATTTTTCAAGCTCATATTGGGCAGGTGTGGCGGACACATAGATGGTCGATGGGGCGATACGCTCCCACTCTTCAAACTTCATCGGGCGGTTATCCATCGCACTGGGCAGGCGAAAACCATACTGCACAAGCGTCTCTTTACGACTTCTATCGCCCTTGTACATCGCCCCAATCTGCGGTACAGTCACATGGCTTTCGTCAATAAACAGCAGTGCATCTGGCGGAATATAGTCAAATAAAGTCGGCGGTGCCTCACCTGCTGGTCGGCCTGACAGATGGCGAGAATAGTTCTCAATGCCATTGCAATAGCCAAGCTGCTGAATCATCTCCAGGTCATACTGTGTACGCTCTTTGATACGCTGTGCTTCTATCAGCTTGTCATTGGCACGAAAATAGTCCAATCGCTCGGCAAGCTCAGCTTTGATGGTCTCGGATGCTTCCATCAATTTATCCTTGGGCGTGACATAGTGCGATTTTGGATAAATGGTGATGCGTGGCACAGACTTGATATTTTTGCCTGTTAATGGGTCAAACCAAGTGATTTTTTCCACTTCATCATCAAACATGGCGATACGCACCGCCAACGATTCACTTTCGGCAGGATAGATGTCCAAAGTCTCACCGCGGATGCGATAAGTACCCCGCCCAAAATCCAGCTCATTACGCTCGTATTGTAGCTCAACAAGTCGCTTGATGATGGCATTGCGATCCACGCGATCACCCACGACGATATGGAGCAGCATTTTTAGATAGCTTTCGGGGTCACCCAGACCATAAATGGCAGACACCGATGCAATGATAATCGCATCACGCCGCTCAAGCAGTGCTCGTGTGGCGGACAGTCGCATCTGATCAATATGATCATTGATGGCACTGTCTTTTTCAATAAAGGTATCCGACGCTGGCACATAGGCTTCAGGCTGATAATAGTCATAATAACTGACAAAATACTCCACAGCATTGTGTGGAAAAAACGCCTTAAACTCGCCATACAGCTGAGCTGCCAAGGTCTTATTATGCGCCATAATAATCGCAGGTCGCCCACACTCAGCGATGACCTTTGCCATCGTGTAGGTCTTGCCAGAGCCTGTCACCCCAAGTAGCAGCTGCCCTGTCATGCCAGAGTTTACGCCCTTGACAAGGCTTGCAATGGCAGTCGGCTGATCGCCTGATGGCTCAAATTCTGTCACCATATCAAAGGCACGGCTGCTGATTTGTGTGCCTGACGCATTGACGCCTGTCAATTGGGCTTCGTCTTGGAGCTGTTTGGCAAGCTGATTGGTCTGAATGTCTGCTCGGGTGGTTGGTTGTCGCATGATGGTGATCTTAGATAGAATTTGGGGATAATATGGTGGCAAATGCTGTGGATTTAAAGTGCCATTGAATAAAGCAAAAGACTTTAAACTTAACAAAAAACCTTCCAAGCACACACTTAGAAGGTTTTTATCAAATATCAAACAGCAATTAGCGACGATATGCCAATTCAGTCATGATATTTTCAGAATCTGACCAGCGGTTGGCACTGTTTGACGCACCTAGCTGCACGATGATCGTTGGGTGATTGTTGATATTGGTTTCCATCACGACGCTGTAACCTGCTTCGCGGATGTAGCCTGTTTTTTGTACGCCGATTGGATAGTTGCCTTCGCGCACCAGACGGTTGGTATTATTGCCTTTATAAGTGCGGTCGCCTGATTGGTAGTTGGCGATATAAAAGTCATACTGCGGTGCAGTTGAGAAGTTGCGGATGCTGTGATAACGCGGATCGCTGTTCACGGCTTTCATCATGGTGATCAAATCGCGCGCCGATGAGCGGTTACGCGGATCCAGACCTGAAGTATCGCTGAAAGTCGTCTGATACATGCCCATTTCTTGCGCCTTGCGGTTCATCGCTGCGATGAAAGTATCATAACCACCTGGATAAGTACGGCCCAATGCCTTAGCAGCTGGGTTCTCAGAGCGCATCAGCATCATCAGCAAAAACTCAGAGCGCGTCATGCGATCGCCTGCTTTTAGGCGTGTACTGGCTTGCTTAGCGCCGACCAAATCCGATGGAATGATGGTAATTTCTTCACGCATATCCAGCTGCGCATCCAAGATCACCATGGCGGTCATCACCTTACTGATCGATGCGATCGAACGCTGCTCATCGGCATTTTTGGCATAAAGCAACTGATTTGATTGCAAATCAAACACCGCCACCGCTTCAGAGCGTGGTGATAGCATCAACTGATCACTGCTAAAACCGTAGCCTGAATAGTTGCTCGCGCTGTTGTAGCTTGTGCCATAGTTGGTCACAGGCTTAGCAGCAGGTGCGCTACCTGCTGGTACGACGCTGACAGTTTGGCTTTGGTTGATCTGTGGGGCTGGCGCAGGCGTGGTGGTGTAGCTAGGCGCAGGCTCATAGGCTTCGCTATAGCTTGGGGTTTGAGGGATTTGCACATAAGGATTTTGTGTGCTGACCACTGCCGTGCTTGATGTGCTGACAGTTTTTGATTGGCTACTATCCACCACAAAAGCGTGCGCGCCTGAGCTTGCCATCAGTGCTAGCATCATCGCATAATGCTTATTCAATCGTTTGCCAAAATGGGTGTTTTTCATGGGATTTCCTTTAAAAATGAACAAGGCAACAGCAGTGTCCCAACAGACGCGTTGCGCCTTCGGTTCAAACATCAAAATCAAATCAATAAATCAAAAGAAATATTGATACCACTAAATTTTTATTATGCTTGTGCCATGCCAACCATCAATCTACACAGCGGCAGATCAACTGTGGCGGCGCGGTATCAATGGGTTTGCTCGTCATTTGCACCAATCCAATACGCGCCTTGCCTACAGCTTTATTGTAGCACATTTTTAGAGTGGTGCAGTCACCAACTGCTCAAAAAACCATCAATTGTCACCAAAAACCCGTCTCCAGTCCTAATTTTTATAAAAATTTCGCAAATAATAAAATAAAGGAAAGGTTGTCGCAACATTTTGTGTCAATTTTGATCAACAGCGGTTTGAACTTGCATAATAAATGCCAAGCAAACACATGGAATATTTATGTCCGTTTTGTTATAATACAAGTCCAAAATTTAAATGAAATAGGCACAACAATAATGATAAAAGTCTTGGTGGCAGATGATCATGATTTGGTGCGCATGGGCATCACGCATATGTTGGGCGATAATCCTGAGATCGATGTCGTCGGCGAAGCGGATAATGGTGAGAGCGCGGTCATCCTTGCCAAAACACTCAAGCCTGATGTGATTTTGCTTGATGTCAATATGCCCAATATCGATGGTGTCGAAGCCACCCGCCGCATTAAGCAGTCCAATGCCAGTGTGAAAATTTTGGCAGTATCGAGCCTTTCGGCACAGCCCTATCCATCAATGTTACTCAAAGCAGGTGTAGATGGCTATATCACCAAAGGCACGCCGCTGGATGAGATGATCCGCGCGATCAAAAAAGTGTATTCAGGCTCGCGCTATTTCAGTCACGATGTCGCAGAACAGCTTGCTGAGACTGTGCTTGGCGAACAAGCCGAATCGCCGTTTGACAGTTTATCAGAGCGTGAAAAGCAAGTGGCGATGATGGTGGTCAATTGCCAAAGCACCCAAGAGATCGCCGATCAGCTGTTCGTCAGCGCCAAGACGGTCAATACTTATCGTTATCGTATTTTTGAAAAATTGGGCGTCGATAGCGATGTTAAGCTTACACACCTTGCCATTCGCCATGGCTTGATTCAGGCGAATTGATTTTTTATTTTAAAAACAAAAAGCACCCAAATCATCTTGAGTGCTTTTTTATTGAGCTTAATAAACTACTGCTTAAAGCTCAGTCCTTCTCCTGCAGGCAAGCGCCCTTGCTGCATCAGATTCAGTGCCAATTGTAGCCAATCCACACCACTACCATCAGGTGTGTTCTCAAAGCTGACATCGGGCACGACACCGACGCGATCGATTTTTTTACCTTTTGGGGTTAGGTAATGCGCGGTGGTTAGCTTGATCGCTTGGTTGTTACCAATCGGAATCACCGACTGCACCGAACCCTTGCCGTAGCTAGTCTCGCCGACAACAAGCGAGCGATCATAGTTTTGTAAGGCACTTGCTAAGACTTCAGATGCTGATGCTGAATAGCGATTTTGTAGCACGATGACAGGCAGGTTTTCAAATATTGCCGAGCCTTGTGTTTCAAGCACGCGCTCGATACCGTTTCGGTTCTCAACTTGGGTGACGACTTTCTTTTTCATGAATAAAGACGCCACATCGACCGCCGCATCCAGAACACCACCTGGATTGTTACGCAAATCCAGCACCACACCATGAATCGGTGTGCCGATTTTATTGATATGATCAAGGATATCTTGGCGTGTGTTATTTTGGAATACAGGCAATTTGATCACCGCGATACCATCGCGCATCACCACTTCGATTGCACTGTGCTGCATTTGGTTGCGCATCAAAATTACCGTGCGCTTAGACCGTCCCGCCTTAGAATAAGTGATCTCAACATTCGTACCTGCAATACCACTCAAAAGTTGCGCGACATCATTTTCGCTGTGGCTTTGGGTCAGCTTGACATCACCAATCTGATGCAGATAATCACCAACCGCGATGCCTTCATATTTGGCAGGTGAATCGGCAGCGACTTTAGTCACAACCCAATGCGCATCAGCAGGCTGCCACACCGCTTCCACGCCGATACTTGCAACATTGCCACTGGTGAATGATTGCAAATTGGCAAAGGCGGTGGCGTCCAGATACTCAGCATTACGATCAATGCGGCTTAGCATGCCGTTAATCGCGTGATACATCAGCACTTCATCATTGACAGGCTCGACATATTCGCGGCGCATCATGTCGATCGCTTGTACGAAGGTCTTGAGTGTATTTGGGCTGATGGCAGCAAGTGGCACGCGCCCTTGGTGCAAGCCTTCGATACCGTACAAAGGATTTGGGCGTGTCTCCAGCACTTCTAAAGATGGTGTATCCGCTGAGCTTTCAGGCGCGTCGGTCGATACCACCGCTTGTGTATCCACTTCTGGTGTATCAGCTGCGTGCGCGTATAAGACCGCACCACCCATCAATCCAAGGCACATCATCGCTGCCATCAGCGGATGTGTCATTTTAACTCTTGGCATGAAAAAATCCTTGATGAAACTTCAGTTTGACTCAGACAAGCAAGCTTTCGCCCGTCATCTCGCTTGGCTTATCAATACCCATCAAATGCAAAATGGTCGGTGAGACATCACACAGCTTGCCACCATCGCGCACGCTGACATCTTTATCGCCAACATAGATGAACGGCACAAGCTCAGTGGTGTGCTGTGTATGCACTTGTCCGCTTTCATAATCCTGCATTTGCTCGCAGTTACCGTGGTCAGCGGTAATCAGCAGATGGCCATTTGCCGCGCGCACATGCTTGACAACTTCACCAATACAAGTATCCACCGCTTCTACCGCCTTGACCGCCGCATCAAATACGCCTGAATGCCCCACCATGTCGCCATTAGCGAAATTCACAATCAAAACATCATATTTGCCAGAATCGATGGCGGCATTGAGCTTCTCAGTGACTTCAAACGCGCTCATCTCAGGCTTAAGGTCATAGGTCTTGACATCAGGGCTATTGACCAAAATGCGGTCTTCGCCATCGTACAGCTCTTCGCGACCGCCACTAAAGAAGAAAGTAACATGGGCGTATTTCTCGGTCTCAGCGATGCGCAGCTGTGTCTTGCCAAGGTTTTGTAGATATTCGCCCAAAGTATTGGCAAGACTCGTTGGATAATACGCAATGCTGGTTTTTGGGTTGTTTTCAAGCTCATCAGAGTATTTGGTCAGCATGACAAATGCCGATAGCTCAGGCACGATGTGGCGATCAAAGCCATCAAACTCAGCATCAACAAAGGCAAGGCTAATCTCACGCGCGCGGTCAGCACGGAAATTCATAAAAATCACGCCGTCATTATCACAAACCACGCCATCTTCTTCGATGAAAGTCGCTTGGACGAACTCATCAGTCTCACCTTCTGCATAAGCAAGCTCAATCGCTTCAAGGGCTGAGCTTGCCGTGCGCACTGATTTGCCTTCGGTCAATAGCTCAAAGCAGGCTTCGACACGATCCCATCGCTTATCGCGATCCATCGCATAAAAACGACCAATGACGCTTGCGATTTTGGCATCGCCATCAAATTCTGCATTGATTTGTTCAAAATAATTTTCAAGATCAGCTACATAACCTTCTGCTGATTGTGGCGGCGTATCGCGACCGTCCAAGAAAGCATGGACAAAGACCTGCATCGCGCCTTGGCTTAGGGCAAGCTTTGCCATCGCCTTGATATGATCAATGTGTGCGTGTACACCGCCATCAGATAATAAGCCTAAGATATGCACCGCACCTTCATTATCCAAGGTCGCTTGTACTGCTGCTGTCAATGTAGGATTTTTAAAAAATTCGCCCGAGTCAATATCATTCATGATACGCGTCGAATCTTGGAACAGAATGCGACCTGCACCAAGGTTCATATGACCGACTTCAGAGTTGCCAAATTGACCATCAGGCAAGCCCACATCCATGCCCGAGCCTGAAATCAGACCATTAGGACAAGTGGCGGTAAGCTGATCCAAATTCGGTGTATTCGCTGCAAGCACCGCATTATCTCGTGGATCTTCGCGATGACCAACACCGTCTAGAATCATCAGTACATGGGGGATTTTTTTATTTTGGGTCATGACTTACTCCGATTTGTCTATTGTACCAATTGGCAAATGAATTTTGGGCATTATAGCACAAAAAAGCACCCAAATACATTGAGTGCTTTTGTAGTGATTAGACCGCTGAGACGCCTGTCATATCCACAGGGGTATCGACCAGTGATACGCCCTTGTCTTTGGCAGCATCGTTGCGCTTGTTCTGTAGCTCGGTCAGATACGCTTCGTCGATCTTACCTGCGATGTATTTACCATCAAATACCGAGCAGTCAAAACCATGCACGCGGCTGTGCTTGGTATCATTCACTGCTTCGATCAGATCATCAAGATCTTGGAAAATCAAGCGATCAGCACCGATAATCTCGCGCACTTCTTCGACACTGCGACCCGATGAAATCAGCTCACTGCGCACTGGCATATCGATGCCATAGACATTCGGATACATCACAGGGGGTGCAGCTGATGCAAAAAAGACATTCTTCGCACCTGCATCGCGTGCCATCTGAATGATCTCATGACAAGTCGTACCGCGAACAATCGAGTCATCAACCAGTAGGACATTTTTGTTTTTAAATTCTAGCGATACGGCGTTCAGCTTTTGGCGTACGCTTTTTTTGCGCTGCTGCTGACCTGGCATAATAAAGGTGCGGCCGATGTAGCGGTTTTTGTTAAAGCCTTCGCGGTATTTGACATTCAAATGATGCGCAAGCTCAAGCGCAGAATTACGCGAAGTATCAGGAATCGGAATCACCACATCGATGCCGTGATCTTCACCCCATTCACGCAAAATCTGCTCTGCCAATTTCTCGCCCATACGCATACGCGCCTTATGCACTGAGATATTATCAATGATCGAATCAGGACGCGCAAAATACACATATTCAAAGATACAAGGCGTGTACTGACCTTCTTTGATCTCGACGCACTGATGCGTGTGGATGCTGTGATTTAAATCAATAAAAATCGCTTCACCTGGTGCAACATCGCGAATGACTTCAAAGCCTAGAGCCTGTAGCGCCACTGACTCTGAAGCCACCATGTACTCGACACCTTTTTCGGTCAAACGGCGGCCATAAATCAACGGACGAATGCCATTAGGATCGCGAAACGCCACCATGCCATGACCCGTGATCAATGCCACCACACCATATGCGCCATCGCAGCGTTTATAGACTTTTTTTAGCGCTTCAAAAATATCACTCGGCTCAAGTGAAGTCTTGGTGAATTTTTGCAATTCATGGGCAAAAATATTGAGTAATACTTCAGAGTCAGACTGAGTATTCAGATGGCGACGGTCTTCTTCGTACAGCTCGCGCGCAAGCTTATCGGCATTGGTCAAGTTGCCATTATGCGCCAAAGCGATGCCATATGGCGAGTTGACATACAAAGGCTGCGCTTCAGCAGTGCTGGATGTGCCTGCTGTCGGATAGCGCACATGACCGATGCCGCAATTACCCACCAAGCGCACCATGTGCTTATTCATAAACACATCACGCACCATGCCATTGTCTTTACGCAGGTATAGGCGATTGTCTTTTAGGGTGACAATGCCTGCCGCATCCTGACCGCGGTGCTGAAGCATGGTTAGACCATCATACAGCATTTGATTGACAGGTTCATGCGCCATGATACCGATTACGCCACACATAGTTGCTCCAAGTTATTGATAATGAGTTTTAAGATAATTTATCAAATAAATCTTAATTAATAAATTGTCAAACTTATCAAATTCAAGCGATTTTTATTGATTTTGATAAGGGTTTTCAAGCTGTTTATAAGTCTCGCCGAAAGCTTCTTGTAATAAGGTTTTTGCCACGGGTGCATAAGGTAATAGTGCAGGCGAGAGTACCGAATTTTGCCACAGTGTGGTCTTAGCAAGTAGCGGCGCGGCGACACTTAGTACAATCAGCACCTTTAGCACGCCAGTCATCGCACCCAATAGCGCACCTGCCATACGATCGATAAAGCCAAGCTTAAGCACTTTTAGGCTTTTGGCAATCACGCCTGCCACCATGCCGACGATGACGACCACCGCCACCATGATAGACACAAAAGCCAAAGCAATTTGTAAAATTGGATTATCAATGACACTGGTAAAAAAGATCGCAAAATCATCGGCAAATTTCGATGCCAAAATCAGCGCCAAAAGCCACGACACCATAGATGCCAAAGTCTTAATCGCGCCTGCACTAAAGCCACGCCACAATCCGACAAAGACCACAAGACTAATGGCAATATCCAATCCGTTCATTGATACGCTCGATTATTGCGACTGCTCATGGCTTGCAATGCTGTGCACACAATCGCTGATCAGTGACGGACCGCGATAGATCAAGCCTGAATACAGCTGCACGGCTTTTGCACCTGCTTGGATTTTCTTCAGTGCAAGCTCACCGCTGTCAATACCGCCCACGCCGATCAAATCAATCTGATCGCCAATCCGCTTGGCAAACTCAGTCAAAATCAAAGTACTTTGGTGATTAACAGGACGACCTGACAGACCACCTGCTTCATCAGCGAAGCGATAGCTTTCCACGCCCGTGCGCGACAAAGTGGTGTTGGTCGCGATCAAGCCATCAATCTCAAAATCAAGCACCGTCTGTGCAATCTCATCAACTTGCTCAAGGTCAAGATCTGGAGCGATTTTCAGTGCGATCGGCACATAAAAACCATAGCTGTTGGCAAGTTTCATTTGGCAATTTTTGATGCCATCAAGTAGCTGCGCCAACGCATCGGCACTTTGTAGATCGCGCAAGTTTTTGGTATTTGGGCTTGAGATATTGATGGTGATATAACTTGCATAAGGATAGACGCGCTCAAGACAATAGATATAGTCATCGAGCGCATTTTCAACAGGAGTGATGGCGTTTTTGCCAATATTGATACCAAGCACGCCTTTATAACGCGCGCGTTCGATATTGGCAATCATCTGATCGACGCCATCATTATTAAAGCCCATGCGGTTGATGATCGCGCCTGCTTCTTTGATGCGAAACAGCCGCGGCTTATCATTGCCCGCTTGTGGCATCGGCGTGACCGTACCGACTTCCAAAAAGCCAAAGCCCAATTCTGATAAGGCATCGATATACGCGCCATTCTTATCCAGACCTGCAGCAAGCCCCACGGGGTTCAATAGCTGTACGCCCATGCAAGTGGTCGGCAATGCCTGCTTGCCATAGCCAAAGCCCAACAGATTGGCGCGATCGGCTTTTTCGAGCAATTCCAAGGTGGTCTCATGTGCCTGCTCTGGATCCATACTAAATAGAATCGGACGAAGCAATGCATAAGACATAGGCGCACCTTTGTTAAGAATTAAAGTTAAGAGAAAAAATTTCGCCTAATTATAGCACAACATCCCAAAAATTTAAGCAAATTCTTAGTAAATTTACAGATTGGCAAACATCAAGCATTTGTGTGGGCGCGCTGCTTTATTAAAACTGATACATTTCGTGTTCAAGCAGTAGTTTTTTGATCCATGTACCGCCCGTATAACCACCCAAGCCACCATCACTTGCGATCACACGATGGCACGGAATGATGATACTGATGGGGTTTTTGCCATTGGCATTGGCGCAGGCGCGAAAGGCGGTAGGCTTGCCGATACTTTGGGCAAGCGCAGCGTAGCTGATGGTCTGTCCGTGGGGAATGTGACATAAAGCCTGCCAGACACTTTGCTGAAATGGCGTACCAAAGGACAAATCAAGCGGCAGCTCAAACTGCGTTCTTGATCCTGCAAAATACCCATCCAATTGTGCAATACAGTTTAATAACACCGCATGATTTGCATCCGCTTTATCAAGACTTTCTTGTGGTATCAATACATCATCTGCCGTGTGATTGGGCATAATTTTATCAAGCAGCTTATTGGTCTTATCATCATACCAATCAAGCGCAATCAGATGCTGATTCAGTACAGTCAGCTTAAGGTTTGGTAAGCCAAATGGTGGTTGGTAGGTGGTGCTGATGGGTTTTGTCATCATATTTTATTATCAATTAAAAATAAAAAGCATCACCAAATACGGCAATGCTTTTTGTCAGTTATTCATCTTTTTCTAGCAGTGCATCGACAAATTCTTTGGGTTCAAATGGCTGCAAGTCATCAATGCCTTCGCCCACGCCAATAAAGCGGATTGGGATATCGGTATTTTGAGCGATGTTAAACACCACGCCGCCTTTGGCTGTGCCATCAAGCTTGGTGATGCTGATGCCTGTGATATTCACCGCTTCAGAGAATACCTGCACTTGATTGATGGCGTTTTGACCCGTGCCAGCGTCCAGCACGATCATCGTCTCATGTGGCGCAGTCTCATCGGCTTTTTTCATCACGCGCACGACTTTTTCAAGCTCTTGCATCAGATGCGATTTGTTCTGCAAGCGCCCTGCGGTATCAGCGATCAAGACATCAATACCCTTGGCGCGTGCCGATTGCATGGCATCAAAAATCACCGACGCACTGTCCGAACCATGGCCTTGGGCGATGACAGGAATGCCGTTTCGCTCACCCCAAATCTGCAGCTGCTCAGTCGCAGCAGCACGGAAAGTATCGCCCGCTGCCAGCATGACTGATTTGCCTTGTTTTTGTAGGCGCTTGGCAAGCTTACCGATGGTGGTGGTTTTGCCCACGCCATTGACACCAACCATCAAGATTACATAAGGCTTCTTCTCGGTGTCAATCTCAAGCGGATGCACCTTAGGCGCAAGAATATCGTGTAATTCAGACTTTAGCGCCTTGTACAGCGAATGCGAATAAATCAAATCACCGCGCGCGGTCTGCTCGGTCAGATTCTTAATAATGCGATTGGTGGCATTGACTCCGATGTCAGCCACCAAAAGCTGATCTTCAACTTCTTCTAACAGCTCATCATCAATCTCTTTACCACCGACCAGTACATTCACCAAGCCTTCGGACAGATTTTTGCTCGACTTAGCAAGCCCTGCTTTCATGCGAGCAAACCAGCCGCCTTGTTCGTTTTCGCTCATAAGTTGCCTTTTTTTGATAAATTATAAATTGGATAACTATTCAATAGATTACCGTGATTGTAGCACAGTTTGACAAAGATTTCACCCAACAAAAAAGCCCTGATCATCCTCAGGGCTTTGATTGGTAAATTTTAGGTGATATGATTGATTTATAAAGACTCACCCAAAATCACACCGCCATCATCTTTGGTAATCATCACGGTGGCTGAGCGTGGTACTTTACCGCCTGCGACCGCACCCCATGCCACATCAGGGTGGTCTTCACCAGGGTGTTGAATGTTGATAAACAAAGTCTTAAGATCTGGGGTCATGGTGATGCCTGTCACTTCACAGCCCTTTGGACCGACAAAGAACCGTTTGAGCGTATCATCGGACGCCATCATGCCCACAGGGGTGTTTTTGCCCGTGGTGGTGCTGACGATTTTGCCATCGCCGACACGGTTTGGCAAGGCGGCCAGTAGCATACAGTTGGTGGTCTTGGTATAAGCACCATCATCGGTTTGAATCCACAGCACACCGCGTGGGTCAAAGTACAAGCCATCAGGCGATGATAAATCATTATCCGGACTTAAGCCTGATAGGTTTTGCTCGGTCAAATCATTTGGCGCAGCGAACAGGTACACATCCCAATTAAAGCTGGTCGCAGCATGGTCACCATCTTTTTCGCGCCAGCAGATAATGTGTCCGTGTTGATTGCCTTTGTCATTATAACTGCGTGGGTTGGCGGCATCTGTGGCATCAGGTGTGCGCTTAGAATTATTGGTTAAGGTTACATATACTTCGCCTGTGATTGGGCTGACCGCGACCCATTCAGGGCGATCCATTTTGGTCGCACCAAGTGCATCGGCAGCTAGGCGTGCATGGACGACAATATCGGCTTGATTGGCAAAGTTATACTCCTTGTGCTTGACCGTATTCATGGTCAAAGGACGCCACTGCCCTGTGCCATCGGCATTGAATACGGCTACATACAGCGTACCTTCGTTCATGTATTTATCGCCAGCTTTTAGACCTTTGCCAATGTCTTTTGGCGACCATAGTGCCTTTGAGACAAACTTATAAATATACTCACCACGCGCATCATCACCCATATAAAACACGATAGGCTTACCTGCCACCGCTGGGGCAAAGGCACAGTTTTCGTGAGCAAATCTGCCAAGGCTTGTGCGCTTGATGGCTTTGGCTTGTGGATTGAACGGATCGATCTCGACGATATAACCAAAGGCATTAAAGCCATTGCGATAATCATCGTGCGCTGTCTTACCGCGCGCGGTGATGTCCCAGCGGCTAAATTCATCGGCAACGACGCCATCTTTATCATCGGCAGTGTGCCACAGATAGCCGCCACCTGTACTGTTTTCTTTAAGTCCATAGCGTGCCAAAGCAAGATCAGCTTGCGCACCAATCACGGCTTTGTCTTCACCACGCGCAAAGACATTTAAGAAATTCTCTTCGGTGGTCAAATAAGTGCCCCATGGCGACGCGCCTGCACCGCATTCATTGTTGATGCCCCAAGTGGTCTTGCCGTGCTTGTCATACTTGGTCTGTACAAGGCTTGCACCGCTTGCTGCGCCTGATAGCTGGGTCATGGTGCTGCTGGTGTAGCGTTTGTTAAAGCGGGAATTTTTGACCAATTCAAATTGACCATTATCCTTACGCACTAGCTCAACCACAGACACGCCATGAGCGTTAGCATCGCGGCGGACATCCATAGCAAGGCGTTTTTTACGATAAATTGCTGCGGCATTGGTATCTTCCTGTGTGTACATACCCATAGGGTGTAGGTTGTCATTGGTGTATTCGTGGTTGATGGCAAACAGACCGCGGTTTGACTGATGCGGGTCAAATTTGCCATTACTCATACCATAAAAATTCATGCCATCATGGTTATCACCCATGCGATACATGAACGATTCGCCTGAGTGCTTGCGATCATCGCGAAACGGCTCAATGCCATCGACAAGCGGCTCGCCTAGGTGCAAAAATGCTTTGGCGGTATAGCCTTCAGCGACCATCATCTCATTGCCTGTATAATGTGGCACGGCTTTGAATTTCAGGCTCTGTGGGCGCGGTAGATTCATCGCGCCTGCCGTCGTCTTGGCAAATGCACCATTGCCCATCATCGGCAACGCGCCAAACATTGCCATCGCTGTCAAGCCTGCACCGCCCTTTAGCACCGTGCGGCGGCTGATGGCTTGGTCAAGCAAGTTTGCAAATTCTGGATTGTCACTGGTGTTCGAATCTTCGATATAATCATGCGGATGCTGCATTGTAGATTTCCTTATAGCTATGATGTGATGATCGCTCATCTAAAAGTTGCGCTAATTGTAGCAAGCGAACATGACAGCTTATTGACGATCCGATGACAGTTTTATGACAATTTTGCATAGTGAAAGGTGATAAAGTTTCTTTGGTGCAGCTGTAGGCTTACCAGCCATGCCATCAGTTCATCACAGCTGTACGCCTTACCGATGTGTAGCGTGCGCGTGGTGAATGGCGCGGATTCTACGCCGTTTTTGATTTTGTGATGGATAAAGCCATCGGCGCGCATTACCCTTGGTAAGTCGTGAATTGCCTTATCTGGTGCATCGCCCTGTTTGGTGAAATACTCAATCAAACGCTTTTGGCAGTCACTAAAGCGTGCCGTTGGCATCTCATCAGACAGCACCCAGTAAGCATGATGCTTATCTTGGCTTGACTCATTAATGATGCTTGGCGGTAGTGGCAGTGCCTGTAAGCGAGCCACACGATCGGCATCAGGGGTGTCAAAGTCTAGGAACAAGGCGCGAACGCTGACGATGTTTTCTTTTTTACGCCCTTTGCCGTCTGTTTGATTGACGGTGACATACACGCCTGCACCCTGCTCATTGAGCCTGTGCAGTTCGTCTTTGACATCGTCATACATCCCCCACAGTTGGCGAGCCAGTGCAGGGCTTTTACGGTCGGCATTGTCATCAAAAGTTTGATAGAGTGATGGCGTACCGTGTGATAGTTGGTTAATTAATGGGGTCATATTCATCCTTGATACTTCGGCAACAGTTCGCTTTCTGAGAATGCACCTTGACTGGCTGTTGCAAGCTTTTGGGCGTGTGTGGTTTCACCTGTGTAGTCGGTGCGTGGGAAATAGCCACGCTCTTCCCACTTTTTCACCGCCATATAGGTAACGCCCGTAATGCTGGCAACTTTCTCTCGACCGCCGAAATGCTTGACCACATCTCGGACTGGGTTTTTATTCATTTTTTTCACCTTGATATGATTAAACCAATAATATCGCTAATTAAACCCTAAGTTTAAACAAAAGTCAAGAATAAATATACCTTTGGTTGCTTTATTTTTCTATACTTTTGGTATAATATTATACTTAAGGTATAGTAAATTTTGAGGACTAACACCATGTCAGATCTTGTCTCAAGAATGCAGCAAGCCTTGGATCATTCTGGCTTATCTTGGTCAAAAGCAGCCATCGAAGCGGGCAAATCCGCCCAAGCTGCATCCAAGTGGAAAAAGGGTCAGATTGGCAAAGATACGCTTGAGCAATTCGCACAAGTAACAGGTGTTAATGTTGGTTGGCTTTTGACTGGTCAAGGCTCAATGACCGCCGATACCCCACCCCAAGCCGATAAATCCGATATTCTTAATGACCTAAAAGCACAGATTGCCGCCCTACAGACTGGCGGTATATTGACCGATGAACAGGCACATGAGATTGTCGATACAGTGCGTGTTGCGATGCCTGCCAATGATGTGCCACTGATTAGTTGGGTGGCGGCTGGCTCATGGTCAGAAGTTTCACCTGTGACATTGGATGATGCCTTGGGCTATTATCCACGCCCACGCAATCTATCCGCTGACGGCTTTGCGCTTAAGGTGCGTGGTCGCTCGATGTGGCCAGAGTTTCGCCCTGATGACATCATCTATGTCGAGCCAAATATCTCTACATTGGCACTCAAAGACGGTGATCTGATCGTCGTGCAGTGCAATGATGATACCGAAGCGACATTTAAACAGCTTGTACTGGGCGAGACTGAGTCTGATATGTACCTAAAACCACTCAATCCTGACTGGCCAGAGCAAAAGATGCTACCGATGGGCGAATGTCGGCTAGTGGGTAAGGTGGTTGGGAAGTTGGTGGAGTATTAAAAATGTATTTGAATAAATCAAAGGATAGATAACCATGGGTAAATATACATTCTCTGTGGATTTGGCAGCAGTTGAGCATCTTGGTCTAAATTTATATAGTAACACCGCCGCCGCACTGACAGAACTAATTGCAAACGCTTGGGATGCAGATGCCACCGAAGTTAGAATTACGATCAACGATGATCAAACCCAAATTATCATCACGGATAATGGGCATGGTATGTCTGTAGATGATTTGAATAATAAATTTCTAAAAGTAGCTTATAAAAGACGCATTGATCAAGCCAAGAGTCCAAGCGGACGACCAGTAATGGGCAGAAAAGGTATTGGTAAACTCGCCTTATTTTCGATCGCCCAACATGTTGTAATCACTTCCAAACAAAAAGATCAGGATAGTCATGCTCTATCTATTAATGTCAATAAACTAAAAGATTGCATCGCATCTGGGACGCCTTATCATCCAGCAGAAGAGTCAGCAGATGGTATTGACGGGCTAGAACATGGCACGACTTTCGTTTTAACCGAAATATTAAGCAGTCGTGTCAATCAATCTATCTCAGCAATGAAAAAACGCATTGCAAGACGCTTTTCAGTTATTGGAGAGCAGGATGCATTTGATGTTTATGTCAATGACGAAAAAATCAGCCAGCTAGATAGAGATGACTATCGTAATTTGCAGTTTGTTTGGCAGTTGCCCAATAGCAAACAACACGAATTTCCAGAAGATACCAAAAAGTTTAATTTTACCAGCAATCAATACACTCACAAGGATGCAACTTACTCCTTTTCTGGCTGGATTGGCACAGCTTATAAGCCCAAAGACCTAGATAGTAGTGATATGGGAAACATTAACGGCATATCCATCCTTTCTCGTGGGCGCATCTTTCAAGAAAATATTTTGGATAAAATCTCAGAGAATCGACTGATTAAAAACTACATTACCGGAGTGATTCAGGCTGATTTTTTGGATGATGACGATGTCGATGACTTGGCAACCAGCGATCGCCAGCGTGTTCGTGAAGACGATCCACGCTATATAGCATTGATAGAATTTATTAAATCACTTATTAATCAAATGTTTAGTAAATGGAGCACGGAAAGAAGAAAATACGATGTCGAAGAATCTATTAAGAGCTATCCACTCCTAAATAACTGGCTTCAGGATCTACCGCGGAACCACAGAAAACATGCAGAAAAGCTATTGTCCACCGTATCTCATCTGAGTATCAATAGCGATAAAGAAGATGATAGAAAAGAGTTATTTAGAAGTACGGTATTAGCCTTTGAACGCTTAAAACTTGAAGGCAGTGCTCATGAGTTTAATGATGCCATCAGCTCAAGCCCTGCTGAACTGATTAAAATATTTAGCAGTTATGATTCTTACGAGGTTTCTCTTTATCACGATATAGTAAAATCAAGACTGCATACCATTGATCTAATTCAGGGTAAGATTAAGGAAAATGACTACGAGAATAGTATTCGTGATTTTATTTATGAGCATCTATGGTTGATTGATCCGACTTGGGAGCGAGTTTCCACGACAGCATATAAAGAAACTAGCGTACACAAGATGTTTTTAGAACATCCAGATATTAAAGACTTGCTGTCAGAAGATGAAAGACGCGGCAGGCTAGACTTGGCTTATAGAACCTTAGGTGGTGAACATATTATCATTGAACTAAAAAGACCTAAGTTGAGCTATAAACTAGATGACCTTAAGCTTTTCGAGCAAGGTAGAAAATATCGGGATACATTATTTAAATGCTTAAGCCAGACCAATCCTACCTTTACTGATAAAGACAGAATATCTGTGATATTCTTAATTGGCCACAGATTTGATCGCGACCAAAAAGAGATCGAAAATATTTTTAATGCAATCAATGGAAGGGTGTCCACTTATGATGAGATGTTGATAAAGGCAAAAGCTGCTTATGGAGACTTTTTAGAATCAACTAAAGAGCTTGATAAAATTAAGAAGCTAGTTGATTCTTTAAGCTAAGCCCAACCACTTCACCCAATCTAACAGGCACAGCATTGCCAATCATTCTAGAGATGGCTGTCATATTGATGCGCTCTGCAAACTGATAATCTTCGGGAAAGGTTTGAAATATGGCAGCTTCTCTAAGTGAGATGGCTCTGTCCTGCTCAGGATGTCCAAAGCGACCATTACCATAGCCTGTGCATAATGTTGTCATTGTTGGTGCGGGCTTATCCCATGACATACGACCATAGACACTGCCATAGGTTTTGCCAGAGCTTTTTTTGTGACACTCAGCAACCAACTCTTTAGGCCAATCGCGCCAGCTACCGCCCTGCTTAGACGCCTTAATCCGCTTCATATTCAGCTCACTCAGACCAGAACTGAGATGCAACGAATCTTCAGAGCATCTCTGCCCAGCTGCAATAGGTGCCAAATGCCCAATGGCGTCCTGTACTGTCACTGGTGACTCATGCGTCGCAGGGATTAGCTCTATCTTGCCGATACGGCTTGCAAGGAGTACATGGCGCTTGCGATCTTGGGGAATGCCATATTTCACACATTCCACCTTTTGAGCCGACACTTGATAGCCCAAGCTTTCTAGCTTGGCCACAAAGTCATGATATACTTGATGCTTGGTGACATCAGGGACATTTTCCATTGTCACAAGCTCAGGGCGCACTTCATCGATCAGTCGCGCAAAATGATAGAGCAGTGGATATTTCTTATCCATACTTGTATCCCTGCCATTATTGTAAGTGGAGAATGGCTGGCATGGGGCACACCCTGCCAGTAGGCGCACCGCACCATCGCTATACCAACTTTGGATCTCATCGGCAGTGACATCCGCTACGCTTTTTTGGATGAATGTGGCATTATTATTATATTCATAGCCATAGCGACAGGCAGCGTCAATATCATAACCTGCCTTCACTTGGATTCCAGCTTTAATCAGCCCAGCGGTGAGACCACCGACACCACAAAATAGATCAACTGCTTCTATTTTTTCCATAATATCACTCAAAACAGCCCATTGATGGATATTATAATCCATTTGGCTAAAAAACTCGAGTTATTTTTTTACCATCCACCACGGGTGGTTTTTTTATTTAGCATATTTTAAGATTTTTTCTTGACAAATAATTATCCTATAGGATAATATATATCTGACAAGATTTATTTCTTGCTCAATCATCATTAGGAGCTGTTTTATGGCAACCGTTACAGAATTTGGTAAAATGCTTAGAATATTACGCATTGAACATAATATCATGCTAAAAACCATGGCGGAAAATATTGGCGTATCTGCACCTTATTTGTCAGCAATTGAGACCGGCAAAAAGCCAATTAATGCCAATTTGCTAAACAAAATTATTGACTATCTCGGACTATCCGCACAACAAGCCAATGAACTTGTTGCGGTAGCAAGTACGCTTGAGCAGGATATTGTCATCAAACCTGCCAATGACTGTGAGGCGGAGCTGGCATTAATGTTTGCACGCAAACTAGACAATCAAACACTAGACATTAAAAAAATCATGCAGTTTTTAAAGGAGGTATAATGTTAAATAGTCTGCATTTATACAATAAAGGCGTGCGTGTCAAACCACGAAGCAAGCATGAAATTAGAGGCTTTGCCCGTCTTGTTCGTCAGCACTTTCAAGACGACATACACAAACCCTTTGATGTATTAAATTGTCTTGAGATTGATTTGCCCAAAGCCACAGCCTATGACTTTTCTTTTGAACCAAAGGAAAAAGCTACATGAAAGATGTGGAAGCGTCTGTATCACCGGATGATATGGTAATGTACATTAGACAAGATGTATTTGACGCCTTGTATAATAATGACAGTCGTGCAAGATTTACTATAGCTCATGAATTCGGCCATTTATTCATGCACAAAGGTATCGCAGCTACTCTGAATCGCAGCAACCCATCAGCACACAAACCTTTTGAAGACAGCAAATGGCAAGCCAACCAGTTCGCTGCTGAGTTATTAGCGCCTTTAGGCGGGTTTTTGTAGTACGCTATGCAGTATGTTATCATACTACAAAATACAATTTCCCTTATAAATCAATGGGTTATATATCAAACATCCATCTTCCAATCAAACGGCATCTCATGATGACCGCGCAACGCCATCATTAAGGTTTGTTGCATATGGCTCAGCACTTCGGTGGTATATGGGATGGCAGGACGGCCCCACACAGGATTTGGCCAAGCCACATCATTTTGATAACGCACGATATGATGAAAATGCAGTTGCGGCACTTGGTTGCCTAGGGCGGCGACATTCATCTTATCAGCGCCAAAAATCTTCGCCATCTGACTAGATACCCAGCTTGACTCACGCAAAAACTGCACTTGATCAGCATGGCTTAACTCATAAATCTCTTTTACGCCCGACACACGCGGCACAAGAATCAACCACGGAAATTGACAATCATTCATCAGTCGCACGGTCGATAATGGAAAATCCCCCACCAAAAAAGTGTCCTTGGCAAGGGTTGGATGTAGTTGAAACATGGTCTTTCTCTTTATAATCTTAACTTATCTTAAATGGCAATTCGCCAAAACGTGGTTATTATAGCACAAATTTTCACCGCTTGAAAAATTTCCATCAGCCATTTTCTACCAAATTCTGCTCAAAATACAGCAATAACTCCGCCACTTTATCCAGTCGCACCTGCACATCCATCTCGGTTTTGGCGGTGAATTTAAGCATCGTCGCCCCTTGCATACGATAGCCATCATGAGACTGAATCAGCTTGATAATCGCAAGCCCATCGACAGGCGTATCAGCCTTAAATTCCATACTGATGCTATGACTGGTCGCATCGATTTTACTAATACCCACCGCTTTGGCGCGAATACGGCAGCGATGCACGGCAAATAAGTTTTGGGCAGGCACAGGCAGCGCACCGAAGCGATCAATCATCTCCGTGCGAATGTCAATCAACTCACTGACTTCATCGACATTACTAATGCGCTTATAAAACAGCAGCCGCTCATGCACATCACCCAGATAGTCATCAGGAATCAGTGCGGACGCATGAATATCGACTTCACTGACCAAATCCAATGGCGTGGCAAGGCTTGGTGTCTTACCCTGCTTAATCGCACGAGTCGCACGCTCCAGCATATCCATATACAGTCCAAAGCCGATGGTCTGCATATTGCCTGATTGCTCCTTGCCAAGAATCTCGCCTGCACCACGGATTTCTAGATCTTCGGACGCCAGCATAAAACCTGCACCAAGGGTGTTCGCGCGCGTAATGGCGTTTAGGCGTTTTTTAGCATCACTACTTAATCCCTTGATCGATGGCACAAGTAAATAACAATACGCCTGATGGTGACTGCGCCCCACTCGCCCACGCAGCTGATGCAGTTGTGCGATGCCAAATTTATCCGCGCGATTGATGATAATGGTATTGGCATTCGGCACATCGATGCCTGTCTCGATGATGGTACTGGCGACTAGGACATTGAATTTTTTGTGATAAAAATCACTCATCACCGCCGCAAGCTCACGCTCATGCATCTGCCCATGCGCCACCGCCACGCGCGCTTCACCAATCAGCTCGCGCAAGCTTTCTGCCGCCGCTTCGATACTTGCCACATCATTATGCAGATAATACACTTGTCCACCGCGTAAAATCTCGCGCAAAATCGCTTCTTTGATCACTTCATCAGACTTTGCCATCATAAAGGTCTTAATCGCCAAACGGCGTGCTGGCGGCGTGGCAATGATTGAAATGTCCTGCATCCCAGACAGTGCCATATTCAGCGTACGCGGAATCGGCGTGGCGGTCATGGATAGGCTGTCAATCTCGGTTTGCATTGCCTTAATCCGCTCTTTATGCCGCACCCCAAAGCGATGTTCTTCATCGATGATCATTAAGCCAAGCTTATGAAACTTCACGCCATCTTGCAAGATCTTATGCGTGCCGATGACGATATCCACCTTGCCGCTTGCGACATCTTCTAGCACCTTATCATGATGTTTTTTATTGCCAAAACGCGACAAACTCTCGATGCGCACTGGCCAATCCGCGAAGCGATTGATAAAGCTGTCTTCATGCTGCCCTGCCAAAAGCGTCGTCGGCACCAGTACCGCTACTTGATAGCCTGCCTGCACCGCGATGAATGCCGCACGCATCGCCACTTCAGTCTTGCCAAAGCCGACATCGCCACAAATCAGGCGATCCATCGGTTTAGACTGCTTCATATCATGGATGATGGCATCAATGGCGGCGGCTTGGTCAATGGTCTCTTCAAAGGCAAACTGACTGGCGAACAGCTCATACTGCGCCATATCCACCCCAAAGCTGATGCCCGCCTTGGCATTGCGCCGTGCTTGTACATTCAAAAGCTCGGCTGCGACATCATGAATCCGCTCAAGGGCTTTAAGCTTAGCCTTCTCCCATTTGCCCGAACCAATTTTGGACAATGCCACCGCTTCAGAATCTGTGCCGCTATATCGCCCGATCAAGGCAAGATTGGTAATCGGCACATAAATGCTCGCATCATCGGCATATTTTAGATGAATAAACTCCTGCTCACCTTCGCCGACATCCAGTACGATCAAGCCATGATAGCGACCAATACCATGCTCAAGATGCACCACAAGCGACCCTTCGGATAATTCCGTCACCGACTTGACCAAAAACGCCTGCGACACACTCGACTGACGACGGCGACGCGTCTGCAATACCTGCCGCCCAAAAATCTGCGTCTCACTGATCACACAAAAGCCATCATTACCATCCAGCCACAGCCCCCGTTCAATTGGCGCAACACTGATGGCAATGCAGTCTTGGTAAAATTTATCTTTATTATTGATAAACTCATCAAAGCCCTGCAAGACTTGAGTGGCGATTTTACCTTTTAGTAATTCTAAAATAATCTCACGGCGACCTGCACTCTCTGCAACCAACAAAACAGGCACTGATAAATCCGCCACATACTCAAGCAATGCTGACAGCGGTTCAGCATTTTGGTGATTGATCGGTAAATTTGGCGGTGGTGTGATGGTCAAACCCGCAAGCTTAACGGGTGTATTTTCTGCTTTATCAATCAGCACGCGTGGGAATGCTTTGAGCGCTTGATGAAATTCATTATTTGGTAAAAATAAATAATCAGGCGGCACAATCGGCAAATCTTTATCATGTGCGCGGGCATTATAACGACCAACCACCTGCTGATAAAACGCATCGTGATGACTGGATAAATCAGCATGGCTGACAATCACCGCATCATTGGGCAAATACGCAAAAAAACTGCCCGCACCCAGCCATTCATCGAGATCAAAAAACAGCGGCGCATAATACTCAATCCCTTGTGGGGCAATGCCTGATATCACATCATGATACAGCTCGATCTTGCGATGGCTTGCGTGGGGAAATAAGCTTGCGAAATTATGACGGAAATGCTCGCGCCCTGCTTCTAGCGCAAATTCACGTGCAGGCAACAGGCGGAATTCTGAGACTTTGGCGACTTTTGGCAGTTTATCAGCCAATAAATTATTCAGCCCTGCGATACTGTCTTTTTTAAGTTTTTCTAATCTATCATCACTGAGTGTGCGCTGTGTTTCTGGATCAAAAAACTTAATACTCTCGATTTCATCATCAAACAAATCGATGCGAAACGGCAAGCTTTGACCGATGGCAAAAATATCAACAATGCTGCCACGCACCGCAAATTCACCTGGCTCAAAGACATTATCAACATGCAAATATCCTGCGCGCGCCAAGCGATCTTTTTCATGATTCAGATCAAAACGATCACCGACCGCCAAATCAAAATGCTGTCCAATGAGCCAATTTGGTGGTGCAATCCGCTGCATCAAGGTCTGAACACCGACCAGTAGCACGCCTGTTTTTGGCATTTTGGTCAATAGTGCGATTCGCTCTGAGATGATGTCTTGGTGAACCGATAGCTGATCATATGCCAAGATTTCCCAATCGGCAAAGATGTGCGCCGTCACCCCAAAAAAGGCAAGCTCCGTCTCAAGTTGATTGAGTTCATTTTGGCTATTAGTCACCATCACCACAAGCCGCTCTTGGCTTTGGGCGACCAACGACAGCCAATAGCCAAGATCTGAGCCTGCGTGTAGCGGCACGGTGGTTTTATAATTGGCTTTGGTGGGCAGTTCAAGGATTGGGCTAGAATGATGTGTGGCAGTCATGGTGTTATTGATGGGAATAATTATGGGAATATTGGGCAAAATTGTGGTTATTTTAGCATAAATCGCTTGGCGGTTTTGCGTGATTTTGATTTTTAAAAGCATAAAAAACAAGCCCAGGGAAGTGCTGGACTTGTTTTGAGATTTTGGGTTTAACTGCTTAACAATTAAGCGGTAGCACCCGGTTGTAGCACGATGTGTTTTGATTCTAAGAAATCTTCCATCGCCGCCAGACCACGCAGACGACCGACGCCTGATTGCTTGTAGCCACCTTCTTCGAACTCTTCGCGCATCACCACCCAGTCATTGACCCAGATCGTGCCTGCTTCGATTTCGCGTGCAATCCGCAGTGGGCGATCGACATCATTACTCCAGATGCTCGCTGCCAAACCATATTCACTGTCATTGGCAAGCTCGATGGCTTCGCGTTCAGTTTCGAATACTTGCAAGGTCAAAACAGGGCCGAAGACTTCTTGCTGCACCAAAGCGGCTTTGTTGTCATTCACTTCGACCAAGGTTGGGCGATAGAATGCGCCTTTTGATAATGGACCATCGGTGTATGGGCCGCCGCGGACGATGACTTTTGCGCCTGCTGCGATGCCATCTTCGACCATCTGATCGACACGCTTGACGCTCTTGATGTCAATCATCGCGCCCATCTCGCTGCTTGGGTCTGATGCTGGACCGACCTTGACAGATTCTAGTGCTTCAGCTAGGCGTTTGGTGACTTCTTCTGCCACGCCTTTTTGTACCAAAATACGACTGCCTGTCATACAAAACTGACCTGCAAAAGTCGTCAAACCTGCGCGCACCGTTGGGATAAGCTTGTCGATATCAGCATCATCAAAGACGATGTGCGGTGTCTTACCACCAAGCTCAAGACCGAAGCGTTTGAGCTGTTTTGCACCTTCTTCCATCAGCGCACGGCCAACGACAGTCGAACCTGTGAAGCTGATGCTAGGCACATCTGGTGATTCGACGATGGTTTCTAGTAGCTCACGCTCACCTGTCACCATATTGATCACACCTTTTGGTAGTGATGGCACTGATGCTAGGATTTGGGCGATCAGATGGTTCAGTAGCGCGGTTTGACCAGGCATTTTTAGCACTGTGGTACAGCCTGCTGCCAGTGCTGGAGCAAGCGAGCGGATCAGCAGCGCCGCAGGTGAGTTCCAAGGCGTGCTGATACCGACAACGCCCACAGGTTCTTTTAGTAGCATTGACATCTTACCTGCTGACCATTCAGCGGCGCGGCCTGCTTGGGCATAGATCATCGCTGCACCATAGCGTAAGCCTGACATCACAAGCTGCACTTCAAACGCCGCTTCTGGGACGATTTTACCATTCTCGACAGCCAGCGCTTGCACCAGTTCTTCTTGACGCGCTTCAAAAGCATTCGCCAAATCGTTCAGCACTTTATAGCGCAGTTCGCGGTCATAGCGCCAATTGGTCTCTTTAAACGCGCGCTTGGCAGCACTGATCGCTTGCAGTGCTTCGGCTTTACCGCCTTCGACATAAGTGCCGATCACTTCACTGGTGGCAGGGTTTAGCGTTTCGCGCTGGATGCCTGTATTGATCCATTTGCCATCGATCCAATGGGTTGCGTGTGGTAGAGTTGCCATTGTCATTCTCCTTGAGATTGTTAAATTAAAATTCAATGATGTTGATATGATTATTTATAAAATTAGTAAATGTCACCTTGATTTGGATCGACGATGATCTCGATCAGGTTTGAATGCTCTGATTGCAATGCTTGTTCAAAGGCTTTTTGCAAATCATCAGCATTATCCACTTGATAGCCTTCACTCATGCCGTGACCTGCCGCGATTTTGACATAGTCAAGTCCAGTGAAGCTGATACCAGGGACATTGTTATAACCAAGCAATTTACTGAATGAGCGCATCGCACCATAGCCGCTGTTGTTCAGCACAATCACGGTCAAAGGCACATCAAGGTCAGCTGCCGTCCACAGCGCTTGGATAGAGTACATCATCGAGCCATCACCGATCACCGCGATCACGCGCTCAGTAGCTTTATCCTTGCCCGCATCTTTGGCTGCCAATGCCACGCCCACTGCTGCTGGCAGACCGTATCCCAAGCCGCCACTCGCCATGGTCATAAAGCCGCGATTGCGATTGACTGGGAAATGACTTTGGATCGCTGGGCGGTGCGATGGCGCTTCTTCGACCAAAGTCACGGTATCTGGCACCATACTACGAAGTAGCTGTACTGCATAAGCTGCTGACAGTGTTTCACCTTTTTCAACTGGGTTGCGCACAAGTGTTGGTACAGCTTTGGCATTGGTAGCAACGCTTTGGGCTGCCAGATGTTGGTTAATCTTCGCCACTGATTTTGCCAAATCACCCGATAGGCTGATGGTCGGCTGTACGGCAGCCACCGATGAGATGGCAAGCGCGTGGTTGGCAACTGATAGCTGAATCACTTGCGTGCCTTGTTTTAGGCTAAATTCCCCAGGGACATGGAAAGTAAAGGCGGGCGCACCGACGATCAGTACCAGATCATAGTCTTGTAGTTTTTTGGCGGCATCGCTTGGGATCGCTGACAAGAAACCTGCAAACTGCGGATGACTTTCTGGGAAGACACACTCATGGCTGACAGGCGCGGCATAGACTGGTGCCTTGAGCGTCTCAGCAAGTGCCACCACTTCATCGAAACCATTATATACACCAAGCTCTGAGCCTGCGACGATAGCCGTGTTGGTGCTTTTGGCAAGTTTATCAGCGATGTCTGCCAGTGCTGATTCATCGGCTGCGCCTTGTGGTTGAACCTGTGGCACTTGGATGTATTCCGCTGGCTGATTCCAGTCATCACTTGGGATGGATACGAAAGTTGGGCCTTTTGGTTCTGCCATCGCGATTAGATAAGCTTGCAAGATGGCTTTTGGCACATCAGCAGCACGCGCAGGCTGTACGCTGTATTTGACATAAGGGCGTGGGAAGGCATCGGCTTGATCGGCAGCTAGGTACGCTTCATCAAGCAGTAAGCTGCGCGCTTGCTGACCTGCGGTGACGACCATCGGTGTCTGGTTTTTATAAGCTGTAAAGATATTGCCAAGTGCATTGCCTAGACCTGCCGCTGAGTGCAGATTGATGTAGCTTGCGTTGCCTGTAGCGCGGGTGTAGCCGTCCGCCATACCGATGGCGCTGGCTTCTTGGAGCGCTAGCACATAGCGAAAGTCTTCTGGCCAGTCGGTCAAGAAATCAAGCTCGGTCGAACCAGGGTTGCCAAAAACAGTGGTCATGTTCAAATCACGAAGTAGCTTGTGCACGACTTGACGCACGGTTGGTTGATTGTTTTGAGTTGTCATAACTTACTCCTTGTGTATTTCAAATTATTGTTGTTTACTTATTAATTTATGTTACCTATGTTAATTTTATTCCGATTATTTGGCGCGATGGTATCGTACGCCCATGTATAGGATAAATATGGTTGCGATCGCGACAGGTACTGTCATCCAAGTCATGATACCGCCAAATCCCATGTTGTATCCCAGTAGATAACCGCCAAGTAATGAGCCTGAAATAGAACCGAATCGACCAATACCCAATGCCCAGCTCACTCCTGTGGCGCGTGCTGATGTCGGATAAAAGGCAGCTGCCAACGCATTGAAACCTACCATACCACCACTGATGGTCACGCCGATGATTAGAAAACTTGCGATCAGCCAAGCGAAATTGGTGTTAAACATTGCTACTGCCAAAGTAATCAGCGAACCGATGCCCAACGCAATACCCAGTGCCTTATAAGGATTGACACGATCCATCAAGCCGCCGATGATCAGCGCGCCCACTGTACCACCGATTTGGAATAGGGTCGCCAATGTCGCTGCTTGTGATTGTTCATAGCCAAGTAAACCGAACAAAGTAGGTAACCAACTGATATAAACCGCGATGTACGCCATGGTCATAAAGAAGATCACCCACAGCATCGCTGTACCCACGCCCAACTCTTTATTAAATAGCTTGGCGATGGCTGATTGTTGCGCTGATGCAGGCGCGGTAGCCACATTTAACGATGATTTTTCACCGACGAACTGTACACCTTCGTCCACATGACCGATTTTATTCAGATAAGCGCGGATTTTCTCTGGGTGCTTATGCTTTTCGGCAAGATACTTCGCAGACTCTGGTAAAAACAGTGCCAAGACAATGATCGTCACAAGCGACACCCAGCCACCGAAAGCAAGCACACCCTGCCAGCCATAGTGCGGTAATAATGCTGCCGCCACAAAGCCCACCAACGCCGAACCTGCTGTATAACCACAGAACATCACCGCGACGATCAAAGAGCGCACCTTGATCGGTGTGTATTCAGACACAAGCGTGATCGAGATCGGCATCGCTGCGCCCAGTCCCAAGCCCACGATCAAGCGCATCACCGTAAGCCCTGAGATACTGCTCATCATACTTGCCAAGACGCTGAACGCACCGAAAATCGCCACCGAAATCAGCAGCACCATCTTGCGACCCAATTTATCAGCAAATGGACCTGCAGCAAATGAACCAATGGCAAGACCGACCATACTCGCGACCATCGTCGGATTCAGATCCGCTGGCGTGACATTCAAGCTTTCTGCCAATGCAGGGCCAATAAAACCCATCACCGCTGCCGCATAGCCGACATATAAAACGATGATAAAACCCAAAATGATGGTCAAATATTGAAAAAATGATAAAGGATTGTCATCTAAAACTTGCTGGACGGCGATGATTTTGCCATCCGCTGTAGGATTATTATTATTCATCTTGTGCATCCTTTTGGCAGTTCTTTTACTTGTTGTTCTCAATGGCGTTTATGATACGCTTGTTTTTTTGATTAAACAACGCCAAAACTGCAATACTATGTTGTTCAAATTGCAAAGATAAAATCGATAAAAATGAAAAATTCCCTGTTGTTTGTCAATCGATCCTAATTATTTGACTGCTTAATTTTTATCCAATCTTTATCTTGTTATTAATTGCATGAATATTATGCAATTTAATCATAAATTTAATTTATCTATAGTATATAGAAATGGAGAGAGAGTCAAATTATTTATAATAATAGTTTGTATTAATAATTTTAATAGTTATGCTTAAATTTTGCACAATTCGTATAATACAGATTTTTTATGATTTTGCAAGTTATGGACATAAAAAAAGAACGCCCAAACTGAACGCTCTTTTTTTGATAGATGGTGCTGTATGGTATAGATGGTTTGGCAAATAGACCGCTTCAGCCATGATACTTTTGCACCTAGGTCAAATCACCACAACAGATTGCTCGCTGAGTTCATACTAATAAAGCCATCAGGAATCTGACCGTTCGCTGCTTGCCACTTGGCAAATGCCTTGCGCGTGTTACTGCCTGCTACGCCATCGACACCGCCTGTGTCATAGCCCATGTCAGTCAGCTTGCGCTGTAGGCTTTGCACCTGTGTGCGTGATAGCGGCTGCTCATCGCGCGGCCAAGATTGCACCAGTCCACTGCCGCCACCGATGCGCTTAGCCAATAGCGCAACGCCTAGCGCATAGCTTGATGAGTTGTTGTACACGCGGATGACTTCGAAATTCTTGGTCAATAGCAGTGCTGGGCCGTTTTTGCCTGCAGGTAACCACAGCTCGGCAAGCTGATCACCGCCGAAGCTTTCACCACCGACCGCGCTTAAGCCTGCGCGCTTCCACGCATCTAGGCTCAGCTTACCGCCGTTTAGCAGATTATAATCAAAACCTGATGGCAAACGCACTTCATAAAATGGCGCAAGACCACGCACCCAACCTGCATTGCCCAGATAGCTTGCCGTTGAGCTTAGTGCATCCGCAGCATTCCAAGGGTCTTTATGACCATCATCATTGCCATCGACGCCTTCGGTGATCCAAGTACCAGGGATGAACTGCGTGTGACCCATGCCGCCTGCCCACGAGCCTTTCAGCTGCGATTGATAGACATCGCCACGCTCGATCATCTGCGCCATCGCCAGCAGTTGATTTTCAGCGAAATCACGGCGGCGGCCATCGTACGCAAGGCTTGATAGTGCGTTGATCAGATCCATCGAACCACTGGCAGCACCGAATGATGACTCCATACCCCAGATGGCAGTGGTGATTTCTTTAGGCGTGCCGTACAGATTTTCGGCGCGTGATAATACGCTAAAGTTATCATTCAGCTTCGATTTGCCTTGGCTGACGCGCGATGATGACACTGCGCCTTCGACATATTCCCATGGCATTTTGGTAAATTCTGCTTGGCTGCGATCAAGGTCGATCACGCGCTCATTAAGACTTGCGCCCGCCATCATGCTGTTGATCGTACTGGCGTTCGCGCCTTTTGCGATCGCACGATTAATAAAATCACTGCGCCATGCATCGAAGCTTGAGTACACGCCTGCCGTCTGCACTGGAGCAGGCTTGACCACCACCGGGCGTGGCTGCTCGATCACCACAGGCTTGGTCTCAGGGGTGATGACTTTGATCGGGGCGCGCTGTGCTGGCTGACTGGCACACGATGCCAAAAATAGCACGATACCAGTTACCAAGGCGCTTTGGGCAAATTGCTTTTGGGTCATAAAATTCATCCGTTATCAGTTGAGCGGTTTTGGGCAAACACTTTAGCAAGATTTGCGCAAAAAGTCGATGATTATATTTTTATGTTTTGTTATTTATGACTGATTTTTATACAGCTTTATTCCAAGTTTATTCCAAGCAACGCGGCGATACTTTGACAAATTGCCCCATTTTTACACCCATGATATCATCTTTAAAAAAGCATCAACCGCCTTCCGATGCTGTTTTTTGCCAAATTTCTTAGCAGTCATACAAACCCAAACTTGTGATTTTTTGACAAAATTTTTATCAATTTGTGCTATACTAAATCACTTTTTTAACCCCATATTTACTCTATACATTCAGACAATTAGGATACGATTATGAACATTCAAGCCCTAATGCAACAAGCGCAAGCCATGCAAAAGCAAGTTGAGAAAAATGTCGAAGCTGCCAAAGCAAGCCTTGCTACCAAAGAAGTGCACAGCGAAGCAGGCAATGGCTTGGTCAAAGTCACCATGACAGGTCGCCATGTCGTCAAGCGTCTGACCATCGACCCAAGTCTAATGGACGACGAACCTGATATGATCGAAGATCTGGTCGCCGCTGCGATCAATGATGCTGTGCGCCAAGCCGATGAGCTGTACGAAGAAGTGATGGCGGGCGCGACTACTGGTATGGGCTTGCCACCGAGCATGAAAGGCTTGTTCGGCTGATTCATCTGTCTGGCGAAAATATCGAGCAATCATCGTGCTGACCCCAAAACTTGACAAACTCATCAAAGAGCTGCAAATCCTACCAAGTGTCGGTCAAAAATCGGCGCAGCGGATGGCGCTCGCGCTTTTGACCAAAAAACGCGCGCAAGGGCTAAACCTAGCCGCCGCGCTTGAGATCGCCATGCGTGAGATCATCGAATGTGCGCACTGCCATTCGTTCAGCGATGATGAGATTTGTCCGATTTGTCGCGATGTACGCCGTGATGATGGCGTGCTGTGCGTGGTCGAGAACGCATCGGATGTTTTCGCCATCGAACAAAGTGGCGGCTATCGTGGCAAATATTTTGTGCTTGGTGGTCATTTATCGCCCATCGATGGCATCAATGCTGATGATCTACACATTGATGAGCTGATTTTTCGCCTAAAATCAGGCGGCGTACGCGAGCTGATCCTAGCCACAGGCGCGACCGTCGAAGGTCAGACGACAGCGTTTTTTATTTATGATGCCGCCAAGCCCTATGTGGAGAAAATCACGCGGCTTGCCCAAGGCATTCCGATCGGCGGTGAGCTTGAGTATATTGACAGCATCACCCTACACCAAGCCTTACAAAACCGCGATACCATTTGACCGATATTTCCATGACTACTTTAGCCTTGCCAAGATACGCCACCGATCTTCATGCATTAGATGAGCTGCCGACCCACTGGGTGCAGACCACGGATGCGCTGTATGCGCTGATTGATGAGATTGACAGCGTCGATGTCGTCGCGCTCGATACCGAGTTCATCAAGCGCACCACTTATTATCCCATCCTTGCGCTAATTCAGATCAATACCGGCAAAGCGATCTATCTGGTCGATGCACCCAAGCTTGATCTGACCGATCTGTGGCAAGCCTTAATCGAAGTGCCGACGATGGTGTGGTATGCCTGCGGTGAAGATTTGGGGATTTTTTATTTACTTGCCAAATGCCCACCACTGAACAATGTCTTTGATGTACAGCTTGGTGTGGCGTATCTGTCAGGCAAACTACAAATCGGCTACAGTCAAGCCGCTGATGAGATCTTGGGCGTGCATATCGATAAAGGGGAAAGTCAGTCAAACTGGCTGGCACGCCCCTTAACCCAAGAACAAGAAAACTATGCTGCCAATGATGTGCGCTATCTGCTTGCGCTATATCAAGCGGTACAAAGTGAGCTTAAAGCACGACAGCTGTACGACTACGCCTGTGAAGACAGCCACAGCTATGCCCATGAACTGCACGACACGCAGAATCTGCCTGATGATCAGCTGTATTTAGATCTGATTGCGCCGATTTATACGCGTCGTCAATTGGCACTGCTACAGCAGCTGACCATATGGCGTGAAGCCTTAGCACGCGCAACCAACGAACCGCGCAGCTTCATCATCGGTAAGCAGGCCCTACGCGAAATCGTGCAGCAGATGCCTGATAGCATTAAGTTGTTGGCGCGCACCACCATCAACCGTGCTGCCCTGCGCCGCTATGGAGATGAGATCGTGCGCATCGTCCGTCAGGTCAATGCCATGAGTGAAAATAACCTACCGCCGATGCCGCCGCCGTCTTATCACAGCAAGGATAAACCGTTCAAAAATGCGGTCAATGACGCGGTCGAAAACTTCAGCCAAGCCACAGGCGTGCCTGCGATTTTATTATTAAAAAATCGCTGGATCAATCAGCTGCTACAGATCACCGCCTTCGATGGTGATATCAGTGAATTACCGCGCGAATTGCACGGCTATCGTAAGGCGCTGATCGTCGAGCAGATTTTGCCGATACTTGGTGAGTACAAGGCGCAGATTGTGTCTGTATTTAATCAGCCGCCACAGTCGGCATCATAATTGGTGTCGTATGCCAAGCCTTATCAAATGACAATTTGACTAGGTTTATAAATTTTAAGCCAATAAAAAGCCAAGTATTACACTTGGCTTTTTGTTTAGCGGTTATGATAATACCTTATAATACCATCGCCGCAATCCAACCAAAAATAATCAGTGGAATGTTATAGTGGATGAAGGTCGGAATCACCGAATCTTTGATGTGATCATGCTGACCATCGGCATTAAGACCCATTGTCGGGCCTAGTGTCGAATCTGACGCAGGTGAGCCAGCATCACCCAACACGCCAGCGGTTGCAACCAAAGCCACCGTCGCAGGTACGCTAAAGCCCATCGCCATGCATAGTGGCACATAGATGGTGGCGATGATTGGCACCGTTGAAAATGACGAGCCAATGCCCAAGGTCACAATCAAACCAACGATCAACATCGCCAAGGCCGCCATTGCTTTGTTACCGCCAAATAGCTGCATCGCCCCATCCACCAAGGTATCAATCTGCCCTGTGGCTTTCATCGCTTCAGCAAAGCCTTGTGCACAGATCATGATAAAGCCAATCATCGCCATCATCTTGATACCGTCATTAAAGACATCATTAGCTTCACGCCACTTAACCACGCCAGTTGCCATAAATACCGCAAAGCCCACAAGCGAACCGATCAGCAGCGAATCTGTCATCAACTGCGCGCCTAATGCCACCAAGATCGCACCGATCGCCACCGCAACATCATAGCCATTGACTTCACGATTTGGCGCATCTTTGGCGATCTCGATATTCTGATACACACGCGGCTTACGATAAGTGACGAACACCGCCATTAATAGACCAAGCAGCATCCCTGCCGCAGGGATTGCCATGGTACTCATCATCGAGATGTCGCCTGTGACCATGCCTGCGTCATTGATATTTTTTAGGATAATCTGATTTAAGAAAATATCACCAAATCCATACGGAATGAACATATAAGTATTGACCAGACCAAAGGTCAAAATACACGCCACCGCGCGGCGATCCAGATTCAGTTTATTCATCACAAGCAGTAGCGGCGGTACGATCAGTGGAATAAAGGCAATGTGAATCGGCACGATGTTTTGCGACATCATCGCCATCACCACAAGGATAATGCACACCAGCCACTTCAGCTTGGCAGCACCATCGGTATGATTCACCTGCGCGATCAATTTATCTGCGACCATCTGCGGCAAGCCAGAATGCGCAATCGCCATCGCGAACGCACCGAGCATCGCATACGACAGCGCGATCTCCGCACCATTTTTGATACCACCTTGAAACGCTGTCAAAGTATCAGCCACCGACATACCTGCAACCAAGCCGCCGATCAGCGCACCGATCACCAAACTTAACACCACATGGACGCGCAGCAGCGACAGCCCTACCATCACAATGACAGCGATTAAAACTGCATTTATCATCATCGTTATTCCAAAAAGCAAAAAATATCGAACAAATCGTTCAAAAAAATCACACAAAATAAGCCGTCTATTATACCGCAAAATTAAGAATAAAAATTTGATAAAAAATATATTAAAATCAATCACTTAACAAAATTATTATTATAGACAATTTCAAAGTAGTAACACTGGTGCAAGATTTGATGAGAAATGTTCATTCACTTGTCATAAAAAACTTGCAATTTCTCCCAATCGCCACCATAAACCCATCATCTTGCAAAAAGGAATCACAACAATGAGCAAACAAAACATGCCAAACTTAGAATCCCTGCCATTATTAGCGGTGCGTGATGTCGTCGTCTATCCGCATATGCAAATCGCGCTGTTCGTTGGCCGCGAACAATCGATCAAAGCCATCGAACTTGCCCAAGATCTGCACAATGGCATGATCGTCGTCGTCTCCCAAAAAGACTCGCTGAGCGAAGAGATTAACACCGATAATCTGTATCAATTCGGTACACGCTGCCAAATCGTCAGCACCATGCCGCACGATTCGGATGATAAATGCATCAAGGTGCTGATCGAAGGTATCGAGCGCGTACAAGTCGATGCCATCAGCACAGTCGATGACAAGCCTGAAGAAAGCTTGCTTGCACACTTTGTGCCTGCACCGATCACCCTAAGCTACAGCCGCGATGAGATCGACGCGCACAAAAAACTGCTGCTCGATCTATTCAGTGACTATGCCGATGGCAGCTTAAGAAACTCGCGCGAGCTGATCAAAGTAGCGAGCAAATTCGATGATTTGCTTGAGCTGATGTATTTTATCGCCACACGCACGCAGCTGGCTTTGGACAAAAAACAAACCTTGCTAGAGTCGGACAATGCCGAAGAGTATTTCAAGATTTTGACCGACTATTTCACCAGCAGCAAAACCGAGCGCAACATCGAAAATGAGCTTGAAAATACCGTGCGCAAGCAGATGGAAAACAATCAGCGCGAGTATTTTTTGAACGAAAAAATGAAAGCCATCAAAAATGAGCTGTCTGATCTGAATAATGGCGCGGACGATGATGATCTTGAGCTTGAAAATCGTCTAAAAGATGCTGATCTGCCTGATGATGTGCGCAAAAAAGCCGAAGCTGAGTTTCGTAAACTAAAAATGATGCCTGCCACTTCATCAGAAGCATCGGTGGTGCGCGGCTATGTCGAATGGATTCTTGACACACCGTGGAATAAGGCAAGCAAGGTTTCGATCAATCTTGAAAAAGCCAAACAAACACTGGATAAAGACCATTATGGACTGGACGATGTCAAAGATCGCATCTTAGAATACCTAGCGGTGCAGTCGCGCGTGAAGCAAATTCGCGGCCCGATTCTGTGCTTGGTAGGTCCACCGGGTGTGGGCAAAACTTCACTGGGTGAGAGTATCGCTCGTGCCACAGGCCGTAAGTTTGTGCGTATGGCATTGGGCGGTGTGCGTGATGAAGCAGAAATCCGTGGTCATCGCCGTACCTATATCGGGGCGATGCCAGGTAAGATTGTGCAGTCATTATCAAAAGTTGAAGTCAAAAATCCGCTATTTTTGCTCGATGAAATTGACAAAATGGCACAAGACTTCCGTGGCGATCCAGCCTCTGCCCTACTAGAAGTGCTTGATCCATCACAGAATAAAGCGTTCAATGACCATTATCTAGATCTGGATCTGGATCTGTCTCAGGTGATGTTCATCTGTACTGCCAATAGCATGAATATTCCACCAGCGCTACTGGATCGTATGGAAGTGATTCGTCTGCCAGGCTATACCGAAGATGAGAAACTGGCGATTGCCAATAATTATCTAATCCCAAAAGCACTAGAACAAAACGGCCTGGGCAAAGATGAGCTTGACATCACCGACGATGCAGTGACGAGCATTATCCGCCATTATACCCGTGAAGCTGGCGTGCGTAATCTTGAGCGTGAAATCAATAAAATCAGCCGTAAAGCTGTCCGCTCTCAAGTCGAAACGCACGGCATCAAGCCCAAAAAAGGCGTGAAGTTTGATACCGTTGCCGTGACAGATGATAATATCAGCGATTTCTTGGGTGTCAAGCCGTTTGATTATGGTCTGGCCGAACAAGAACCTGAAGTTGGCCGTATCACAGGTTTGGCTTGGACATCAGTGGGCGGTGAGCTATTGACCATCGAATCTGCAACCATGCAGGGCAAAGGTGAGCTGGTATTCACAGGATCGCTGGGTGATGTGATGAAAGAGTCTATCCGTGCTGCGATGAGTGTCGTGCGTGCAGGTGGCGAACGCTTTGGTATTGATTATGAAAAATTCAAAAACACGGATTTGCACATCCATATGCCAGAAGGCGCGACACCAAAAGATGGTCCATCAGCAGGTATCGCCCTGACCACCGCCATCGTGTCAGCCATGACAGGTATCGCCATCCGTGCAGATATCGCCATGACTGGTGAAGTGACTTTGCGTGGTAAGGTACTGCGTATCGGCGGCCTAAAAGAAAAACTGCTGGCTGCTCACCGTGGTGGCATCAAGCAAGTACTGATTCCTAAGTCAAACGAGCGTGATTTGGCAGAGATTCCTGACAATGTCAAAGAAGGTCTGACCATCACCCCTGTTGAGAGCATCGATGAAGTGCTGGCAGCGGCTTTGGTCGAAAAACTTCGCCCTATCCCGCCAAAGGTCATCACGCATGACGCACCATCGGATAAAGTCGTCAGCTAAACCGCATGGTTAATCGCTTGCTAAGTGTTGATTTGCTTGATAATTATCCATTATTTGGCAGATTGGCACTTGGCAAGTTTTTATGATGAATTACTATTAAGATATCTACTATGAAAGCCTTGATTGATTTTATTCCGCTGATTGTCTTTTTTTATCTGTATAAAACCACCGAGCCGACCAACGCCGAACATCCCATCTTGCAGTTGATCGGCTCAGCAGGCGTGGATAATAATCATGTGCTTGTGGCGACCGCAGGTCTAATCGCATCGACGGTGATTGTCTATGGCTTTTTATTCATCAGCCAAAAATTCCGCCTAGAAAAGCAGCAATGGTTCGTGCTATTGATGACCATCGTGTTTGGCGGGATTACTTTGGCACTCTCTGATGATTATTATATCCGCCTAAAGGCTATTATTATCAACCTTGCCTTTGCTGGGGGTCTGCTGATCTCACCGCTATTTGCCAAAGATAAGACACCGATTGTCAAAAAACTGTTCGGGCAAGTCTTTGAACTCACTCAATCAGGCTGGCACAAGCTTAATCTAGCTTGGGCAGGTATGTTTGGCACGATGGCAGGTTTGCACGCATTTTTTGCCTTTGTCTTTGCAGATGGCAAATACTGGGGCGAATTTACCGCCTTTGGTGATATGATTGTGATGTTCGGCTTTATTGCAGTGATGTTTTTTAGCTTGCGGCGTCATATCCGCAAAGATATTCAATAATCATATGCCCTGTGATACGCCAATCATAGGGCTTTTTTTATAAAGGTAGGCATCCTGCTGTACGAATAACAATTGACTAAGAAGTTTGATAAATATGCAGAAAAATGATTTTTTGACAAGAATTTTTCAATATATTGATTGTATTTCATTATTTGTTTTTAATAAAAAACACTATTTTGTAATAAGTAAAAAAGAGTATTTTATATTAAACATGAAATTAGATTTAGATATAGAATTAAAGAAAGGGAAAATATCTATTGCAGAATACAATCATGAGCTAAATTCATATTATTATAGAAATGGCATATGGCAACTTCAAAAAAGCAATTTTGAAGATTTTCTAAAAATAGAAGAAGTGATTGTCCTATCCAAGTCAGAGTTACAATCTTTATTGTTTTTTGATTTCAATCATCAAGAACTACAAAGGCTCTACGGTATTGTTGAAAATAAACTAGCCATCAATGGGGAAATATCAAATAATGGTGAATTAAGTGATTTTAAAAAAATAAATCAGATTTCTTCAAGGTTGCCTATATTTTATATTAACTTTGATACCAATGTCTATCTGCATATGGACTGGGATAGATGTCATGAAGATTATGCCTATGAAAATTGGTTTGCAAAAGCAATGGATTTTGGCTATTTAATTCCTGATGAGTTCTGTTATTGGAAAATAGACGGCAAAGATTTTTGGAAGTTTAGGCAAATTTAGGCGTAGAAAATGTGGAACGCACCATCAAAAACCCATTTAAGCAATGGTGCGTTGTATGCAGCCTGCTGAACTGTAATTTTTTACTTAATTTACAATGATTTAGCTTTATATTTGCAGTATATCATATGTACTAATCTACATCAGCCTCAATTCAAATATCAAATAAATTATAATCTATCACACATCCATCCCATGCATAAATAATGATGCAACTTTGTTCAAGAAAAATTTCTAAATTTCCTTCTTTATCACTCAAGACTTGTAGAGAAACCAATTTCCCACTCTCTAGGATAATCTCTTCTCCCCATGGCTCTATTATAATAATTTTGGGGTGGTCTTCTAAATTTTTTATATCAAATTTCTGTTTATTCATTATCATTTCAACCTTAATTCATCATGGAAATTATTTTTTTATTAATGCCACTCTATTTTTTTAGCAGTACAGCAGGGTACGCACGGTGCACCATTAACCCAAACTGTTTGAGTAGTGCATTATTACGCACCTACTGTACTATTTTAATTTCTTTGACAATAATCCAGTGTATCACTTTGTAGATATTTTTGGTAGGCACTGAATACCGTTTGCAATACCACTCCATATCTACAGGATAAGTGGTTATTTTTTACATAGATTTTTTGGTTAGACAGTTGTATAATTTTATAAAAATTCACCACTTAGGAATGATTATGCCACTATTTGCCATCATCGGTCATGATGTCGCTGACAGCACCGAAAAACGCCTACACGCCCGCCCTGCTCATATCGAACGCCTAAGTGCACTCGATGCCCAAAATCGACTGGTCGTCGCAGGCCCAAATCCCATCAAGCATGGCGAACCTGCGATGAGTGGCAGCATCATCATCGCACATTTTGATGATCTTGAGCAAGCACAAGCTTGGGCGACTGATGATCCGTATATCAGCGGTGGCGTATATAGCCATGTCGATGTCAAGCCGTTTATCCAAGCCTTGCCAAAGCTTGACTGACAAATACCGATGACCCAACTTCAGCGCGCCAGCATCCATTGGCAAACCGATGCTCAGGGGCATACCATCCCTGTATCAGAAGCCTTTGATGATGTGTATTTTTCTCGAGCAGGTGGGCTTGCTGAGACGCATTATGTGTTTTTGCAAGGCAATCAGCTGCCTACGCGTTTTGCCAATTTGCAAGCCCATCAAAGCTTTGTCATTGCCGAGACAGGCTTTGGCACTGGGCTGAATTTTTTGGCGACTTGCCTTTTGTGGTCGCAAAATGCACCAAAAAATGCTCGCCTGCACTTTATCAGCACCGAAAAATTCCCCTTGTCGTTGGATGATTTGCAACTTGCACTCACCGCTTGGCGAGATGAGCATACCACACCATGGATTGATGCGTTGTTGTCGCAATATCCGCTACTGATGGCAGGTTGTCATCGCTTGCATATCAGCGATCAGATTACACTGGATTTATGGTTTGGCGATGCTTATGACAGTTTTGGCACGCTTGCCGACAACTTGACGGATACTTGCCAAAAGGTCGATGCGTGGTTCTTAGACGGCTTTGCCCCAAGCAAAAACAGTGATCTGTGGTCAGTAGAATTATTCAAACAATTTGCACGACTGTCGCATTCTGCCACGACTTTGGCGACTTTTACCGCAGCAGGCTTTGTACGGCGCAATCTGCAGGAAGCAGGTTTTCAAGTCAATAAAATCAAAGGCTTTGGGCATAAGCGCGAGATGATCACCGCGCAGTTTGTCAGTGATGTTATTAATCCTACCCCACGCGCGCGCAAGCACATTGCCATCATCGGCGCTGGCATTAGTGGCGTGATGACAGCGATCGCCCTAAGCCGCCGTGGTCATCGTATCAGCTTGATTGATAAATCCACACCGATGCGCGCTGCGTCAGGTAATCCCAGGGCGTTACTTGCACCGAAGCTTACCTTGATCGAACACGCGCATAATCACTTGCCGACGGTGAGTTTTTTGTACGCACAGCGTATTTATAAAAACTTGTCAAAATCTTTACAAGAAAGCGATACCCATAGCGCACCGATTTTTGAACCGACGGGTGCGGTGGATTTTTTATTACCTAGTCAAAAATCCGCCGAAAAACGCAGCGCACAGATCGCTCCTTATCCTGACGCACTGATTTATCAGATGGATGACAGCGGATATCAGACAGCGGATATTGCCACTTTTGTGCCATTGGCAGGGCTTATCAATACCCAAAGCATCGCCAAACTTATCGCTCATCTACCGAACATCACCGTCATCCAAGATACAGTAGATAAGCTTGAAAAATCCGATAATTCTATTAATCTATACTTATCAAATGGCGGTGTGCAGTGCTATGATTCTGTGGTGATTTGCGCAGGTTTTGAAAGTGAGCTTTTGGACGATACACTTTTTAAATGCCGTAAAATCCGTGGGCAGTTATCATGGGTCACTTTCCCACAATTACTGGCACAAAAAGGGCTGCCCAAGACACCGATTAAATACGATGGCTACTGTGCAGCCTTTGATGATGGTGATGGCGAACACAAGTTCTTATTTGGTGCAAGCTTTGTGCGAAATTCCACCGATACCACGATATCACTCGATGAGCATCAGTTTAATTTATCTAAACTAACCGCCGCCCTGCCTGATATCGCAGCCGCTTTGCCTGATGTTAGTGAATTTCACGGTAAAGTCGGCATTCGTGCGCAGACACCTGATTATCATCCTTTGGTTGGGCAGATTGATACGCAGCTGTTTACGCTGTATGGCATGGGTTCAAAAGGTTTTAGCTTTGCGCCATTATGCGCTGAGATTTTGGCAGATCTGATGAATGGGACGATTTTACCAATTGATCAGATTTTATTAGACAAGCTAAACCCGAAACGCGAAAGACTGCAAACCCCTTTGACAGACTTGGCATAAATTAGCAGTATCAGCCAAACAAAAGCGTCTATATTTTATATACAGACGCTTTTTGTTTGGCTTCTCATTAAGTTACAATACACTAAGTTACAGCGCCAATTGTGGGAAAATATCACGCACACCATTGACGACGATTTCCACCGCCAATGCCGCCAAGATGATACCCATGATACGATTGGTGACATTCAGACCTGTTTTGCCAAGCACTTGACTGATACGCCCTGCTGCCATCAATGACACATAACAGAACAGACTGATTAGAAATCCTGCGACAACGATCAGTACCATCGATAGCGTACTTTGCACTTGTGAAGAATAAATGATCACCGTCGAGATACCACCCGGACCGATCATCATCGGAATGGCAAGCGGCACAACCGCCATACCAGTCAGCGCGCTGGGATCTTTGGGCGCGTGGTGTAAGTCATCATGATTGGGCTTGGCAGGGTTATTACCATCATTCATCATACCAAGCGCAATCAAAAACAGCAAAATCCCGCCTGCCACACGAAACGATCCCAAAGAAATCCCCAAACCACGCAGCAATACTTCACCAAACAGTGCAAAAAATGCAATCACCAAAAACACGGTAGCACTGGCGATACGCGCAACTTTCTTCTTATCACTTGTCGCGTAACCATCGGTGAAATTGACAAACAAAGGAATGGCTGCCGATGGATTGATCAGCACCACAAATGCCAAGATAATTTTGAAAATTTCTGCTTCGATGTCCATGTGCGCTATGATGAAAGTCTTAAGGGGTTTGTCATTGTAACACACTTCACGCACTGCTTGTCAATTATCAAAAAGCGGAACATTATGGTACAATAACCGCACTTTTTATAACTATATATCAGCCATTATGACTTACCAAGACCAAACAGCCGTCGTGCTTTTCTCGGGCGGACTTGACTCTACCACTTGCCTATACTGGGCAGAATCACAATTCAACCGTGTCGTCGCCATCAGTTTTCGCTATGGACAGCGCCACTCCAGTGAACTGAACGCCGCCATGCGCATCGCAAAATCTCTGGGTGTCGATCATCGTATCATTGACATCGACATCGCGCAGCTTGGTGGCTCAGCCCTGACCGATCATAATATCGCCGTGCCTGACCACGACGACAGCATCGTCTATGATGACAGCACCGCTGTTGCGCCCATCACCTATGTGCCAGCTCGCAATACCATCTTTTTATCCTATGCACTTGCCGCAGCTGAAGTCAGCGGCGCATCGGCGATTGTCATCGGTGTCAGCTCGGTCGATTATTCAGGTTATCCTGATTGCCGCCCTGATTTTATCGCTGCATTTGAGACTTTGGCAAATCTTGCCACCGTTGCCGCGCGCCAAGGGCATAAGCTTGAAATCATCGCACCACTACAAACCCTTTCAAAAGCCGAAACGCTACAACTTGGGCTACAGCTTGGCGTCGATTATAGCCAAACCGTGTCATGCTATCAGGCGAACGAACATGGTGAAGCGTGCGGCGTCTGCGACAGCTGTCATTTGCGCCGTCAAGGTTTTATTGATGCAGGTGTGGCTGACCCAACGCATTATGCATAATTGTAATTTTGCCAAATCAGCGGGTGATATTCATCCGCTTTTTCTTGCCTTTATGGAATAAATCCTATAAAATACCGACCAGTTGGTTTTTAATTTAGTTGTACGCATTATGACACCCACCACGACCGCTTATGTACTACTCGGACTTGCCATCATCACCGAAGTCACAGGCTCGACATTTTTGGCAAAATCCGACGGTTTTACCAAGCTTATCCCCACCACCATCACGCTGATTTGCTTTATCATCGCGTTTTATTTGCTCGCCCAAGTGGTAAAAACCATTCCACTTGGCATCACCTATGCGATTTGGTCTGGTGTAGGCATTGTGCTGACCGCACTGATTGGCTTTTTTGTATTAAAGCAGTCTTTGGATTTGCCCGCCATCATTGGCATCATCTTAATCGTCGCAGGGGTGATTGTGATGAATGTATTTTCTAATGTCACACATTGATGATTATTTATTAGGAAAATTTAACAATGACAGATTTATTTGCAAACGCAGAAGCGGCAGAAACTACATTGGTAGAATTGGACGATGCTGCCAAAAATGACACGCCCAAAAAGCGCAAAAATAACCCCGAAAAGCTGCGTCATCAGCTGATTCTCGCTGCCAAAGATTTGATGATTCATGATGGCATTGCCAATTTATCCATCCAAAAAGTCGCTGATGCTGCAGGGACAAGTAAAGGCGGATTGTTTCATCATTTTAAAAATAAAGAAGAGTTGCTCTCGGCGGTGATTGGGCTATTTATCGCACTGCTAAACACAGCGATTTTACTAGAAATTGAACAATCTGGGCAGGTATCGGGCTGTTTTAGCAAGGCCTACGCCAAAGTGATGTTTGAAAATCATGAGATTGGGCTAAACAGTGAATGGGCAGGATTGATCCGCTCGATCACAGGTGATGCATTGATGCAAGCACAGTGGTCGGATTGGCTTACCCAAAAGCAGCGACAATTTGCTGCAACTGACAGTGAAGCGCGCCACCTGCTGATGCGCTATGCCGTTGATGGCGCGTGGTTTGATCCGACACTGGCAGAAGATGGTGATAAATTTATGCAAGTTTATCAAGCGATCATGGCGATGGCTGATTGAGATTTTTTTAGATAAAATAAAACCCTGCTCAATCATATCAGGCAGGGTTTTTGTTATGATAAATTTAACAATCAAAACTTAAATCGCATAACCCAAGGCATAAAACGCCACAAGTACCACAGCGATCAGCACCGTGCCAATATTAAGTTTGTTAAACTCACCTGAGATCACACGGCCCAATACCAATGCACCAAAACCAAGCATGATACCCGTTACAATGTTTGCCGTCAGCACGATAAATACCGCACATACAAGACCGCTCATCGCACCGACAAAATCATCAAAATCAAGCTTTGAGACATTGCTCAGCATCAATAGACCCACATACATCAAAGCAGGCGCAGTCGCATAACCTGGTACCAAAAACGCCAATGGCTGGAAAAATAACATCAGCAAAAACAGCACGCCAACGACAATCGCCGTCAAGCCCGTCTTGCCGCCGACCGCCGTACCTGCCGCCGACTCGATATACACCGCAGCAGGCGCAGTACCAAAGATACCCGAGAACAAGCTGCTGACCGAATCTGAAGTCAAAGCCTTGCCGCCATTGATGATCTGACCATCTTTATCCAGCAAATTCGCCTGACCTGCCACCGCACGAATCGTACCTGTCGCATCAAAAATCGCCGTCATCACAAGAGCAAATACCACAGGCAAAATCGCCGCATTCAGCGCGCCCATGACATCCATCTGCAGGAACAGCGACTCTTCACCAAAGCTTGGCACTTTCAAGATTGCACCATCAAATTTTACCGCAGGATCAAAAATCAGACCGATCACCGTGATGGCGATGATGACCCATAGGATACTGCCTTTGACTTTTAGTTTTTCTAAACCAATGATCGCCGCCAAGCCAAGCAATGACATAATCACAGGCAATGAGACAAATTCTCCCATCGTCACGGGCAGACCTGCGTCATTTTTCACCACCAAACCCACGCCATTTGCAGCGATCAGTAGCAAAAACAGACCAATGCCAATGCCGGCACCGTGCGCGATGCTTGATGGCAAATTGCGAAGAATCCACGCACGAATCCCCGTCACCGAAATCAAGGTGAACACCACGCCCATCAAGAAAATCGCACCCAGCGCCACAGGAATGCTCACGCCCTGCCCAAGCACAAGGCTAAACGCGGTAAATGCCGTCAAAGAAATGGCACAACCAATTGCCATCGGCACATTCGCCCACAGACCGATCAAGATCGAGCCCAGACCTGCGACCAAACAAGTGGCGATGAATACCGATTCAGCAGGAAAACCTGCTTGTGAAAGCATATTTGGCACAACGATGACTGAATAAACCATCGCCAAAAAAGTGGTCAAACCCGCAATCACTTCTTGACGCACGCTTGAGCCACGCTCGCTGATTTGTAAATAGGAAGACAAAGACATATTAAACCCATGAAAAATGCTCAAAAGAGCCATGATGTCAGATGACAACAACTGTTAAACGGTGCAAAAATCATGATGCACCTTGGATAAAACCCTTTATTTTACCGTATTTGTCGCTTGATTTACAGAAATTTCTTGCAAATTTACAAAACTTTGTGCTGTTTTGTAACTGAATTTGGGAGAAAAATTTGCTAAAATAGCAGCAATAACCATAGATTACACCCAAGGATTTTTATGCTAAAAAATAGTAATGAGACCATCACCCTGCCAGAGTTCACCGTCACAGTGGTTAATACACAAGGCGAGCAACAAACCACCCTGCCAAACCTAATGGCAGGCAGCGACAAGGGTTTGATCATTTATTTTTATCCTAAGGACAATACCCCCGGTTGCACTGTACAAGCTGTTGATTTTACTGCTAATTTTGATAAATTGGCTGCACTTGGCTACCGTGTAATCGGCGTGTCACGCGACAGCGTCAAATCGCATGGCAATTTTATCGCCAAACAGTCCCTAAATATCGATCTGATCAGTGATCCTGATGAAGTTTTGTGCAAGCATTTTGATGTCATCAAAGAAAAAATGCTGTATGGCAAAACACATCTTGGTGTGGTGCGCTCTACTTTCGTCTATGATAAAAATGCTCAGATGATTGGCAGCTTTCGCAATGTCAAAGCCAAAGAACATGTTGATCAATTATTGGAATTTCTAAGTAATTAAGCCACAAATTCATGAAAGTTCTGCAGCTGTCATCATCACTCAAGCACGATGAAGCCGAGCGCGGCATTTATCCGATTTCGCGCGCGCTGATCAAGGCGGGTCACACATCAATCATCGTCGGTAGTGCTGATCGGGATAATGAGCTGATCACACGACTGGTGCGCGATGGTGCGATTTATCATCAGATGCCAATGCCCAAAAAAAGCTGGTGGGCACTTCGGCACATCTTCGCGCTCAGACGACTGATTCTCAAGTATCAGCCCGACATCATCCATGTGCATTCGCGCACGCCTGCATGGGTACTGCACTGGGCGCTACGCCCTTATCCAGAAGACTTACAGCCAAAAATCGTCTCAAGCCTGTACGGATTTTATCCGCTAAACTCATACTCAAAAGCTCTATTTCAGGCAGATAAATTGATCAGTTCTTCCAAAAGTATTGATACCTATTTTCGTAAGAAACTTGCACCAAAAAAAGATAAGAAAGATAATGATAAACTGCCTGACATCACAGATTCGCTAATCTGTGTGCCGCGCGGTGTCGATCTGCGCAAATATCCTTATCGCCATCATGCATCGGTGTATTGGCTGCATCAGACCTTTGCGCAGTTTCCTGAGCTTGAGCATAAAAAATGGCTGATTTTCCCCACTATTGTCGGATCACAATACGGGCAAGAGTGGCTTGTAGATATTTTAGGTAATTTAAAAGAAAAATTCCCAAATATCCATGCAGTGATCATGGATGATGATCCTAATACACGCCAAAACCAATGCGTATTTTACGAAGAATTCGTCCAGCGACTTCATGCCTTAGGACTGTTTGATCGCGTGACATTCGTCGGTAAATCACCGCCTGATATGAAAGAGTGGCTAGCATCTGCCAATGTCGTGCTTGCGCTTGCCAATCGTCCTGAAAGCATCGGCATGACTGCGCTACAAGCCATCCATCTTGGCACGCCTGTCGTGGGTTGGGCAAAAGGGGCATTTGCTGATATTTTAAACGACTTATATCCGCAAGGCTTGGTCAAAGAACAGACCGCGCGCGCCTTATGCCAATCGGTGAAATTTCAGCTTGCCAATCAGATTCGCCCTGCAATGACGCACGAATATAATATCGAACAAATGGTCGCAGGCACGCTGTCTGTGTATCAGGCGCTTTGTCCATTTTGTCAGCTGGTCACCAAAGATCGCCATGATAATTTGGTGGCGGTTACGGCTAAGTCTTGAGAGATTTACTTTTGGTTTGATTGATTGACAACAAAACCACTTTAGCATCTATGAAAAAACTGTCCCGCATGGCACATTTCACACCATCGGGACAGTTTTTATTTTTATCTTAAGTCAAGCTTGGCAAAGCGTTCAATGTGATGATTTATACTTCAAATCACCCACCTCACGCCAAGCCAAGCACCCTGAGCGCTGCCATACCTGCTGCCATGCCAATCATTGCAAAAACCGTGGTAAAGCCCAAGATATTCGCCGCCAAGACATCATTACCACCCATTGCCTTTGCCATCACATAGCTTGCCGCTGCCGCTGGACTTGCGATCATCAAAAACAGCACACCCATCTCCACGCCTTGCAGCCCAAAGCCTAGACCAAACAACACTGCCATAACAGGCGCGATGATGATGCGCCCAATGCTCGCCTGCATCGACACGCCTGAGAGCGACAGCATGGATTTAAGATTGAGCGTTGCGCCTGCGCAGATGAGCGCCAATGGTAATGCCACCGCGCCAAGCAGCTCACCAGTTTTGGTGATGAAGCTTGGCAAAGCAGGCAACCCGACCGCCTTATAAGCAAAGGCTGCAACCAGTGCGATGACCAACGGGTTTTTAATAATATGTCCGATGATACCTGTGGCTTGTGCCATGATGCCGCCTTCGGTTTTGGCGGTGCGTGATAGCGTGATGACTGCCAAGATATTATAAACAATGGTCAAAATGCCCATATACACTGCGCCGACACTCAATCCATCTGCGCCATAAGCATTCGCCACCACCGCAAGCGACATAATCGCCATATTTGAGCGAAACACTCCTTGGACAAATACGCCCTTATCTTCAATTTTCTCTACAAAAAACTTAGCATAAATTTCAGCCAAGATAAATAGTGTTAAAGTACAAGCAAGCCCAGCGGTTAAGAGATTGACTTGCTTAGCAATATCGACATTACTTTTTAATACGCTAAAAAATAACAAGCAAGGCAAGCAATAATTAAACACCATATTTGTCGCCACTTGGATAAAGCCTTCGTTGACTTTGCCTTGCTTATTCATCATAAAACCAAGCAGCATTAACAGCAAGTTTGGCAAAGTGATGGAGATGGCAAAGATGATAGCGGCAAGCATGATGATTTCCTATATTTTAATATTTTTACACAAATCAAGTTTTACAGTCATTATAAATAACTTAGGCTGAAAATGATTCTTCAGCCTAAGTTTGTATGGTCGTATAAAAATAAAATAAGACTAGGCGGCGAGTCGCAGATAGTACAGGTAGTACAGCAAGACAAGCCAACGCAGTATTATTTTGAATTTTATAGACCATATTATTGGGATAATTGTTGCAGTTTCTTATGCTTTTTAAGCGTCATGGCAAGCAGACTTACCGCCGCTGGCGTCACACCACTGATACGCGACGCTTGGGCTAGGGTCGCTGGTCGCACTTGGCTTAATTTTTGTACGATTTCATTTGACAGACCCGACACCGCAGTATAGTCAAAATTAAGCGGCAATGGCGTATTTTCAAGGCGCTTCATCTGCTCGATTTCATCATTTTGGCGATCAATATAGCCTGCGTATTTTACCGCGATCTCAATCTGCTCACCGACTTCGCTACTCACCGCACTGTCAGCGACTTTTGCAATATCATCAAAACTGATATTTGGGCGTTTTAACAAATCAAGCAAAGTATTTTCTTTGCTCAATACTTCTTGGGTATTTTTCATAAAGGCTTTGCCAATGGTGTTATTCGGCGTCGCCCAAATCTCTTGTAGGCGCGCAGTCTCAGCACTGATGGCATTCATCTTCTCACAATACGCCGCCCAGCGCGCATCATCGATCAAGCCAAGCTTACGCGCAGTCTCAGTCAATCGCTGATCGGCATTATCTTCGCGCAGCAGCAGACGATGCTCGGCACGACTAGTGAACATACGATACGGCTCTTTAGTCCCGTGCGTGATCAGATCATCGACCAATACGCCAAGGTAAGCTTCATCGCGACGCGGCGTCCAAAACTCTTGATCTTGCGCGGCACGAGCGGCGTTAATACCTGCAAGCAAGCCCTGCGCTGCTGCTTCTTCATAGCCTGTCGTGCCATTGATTTGCCCTGCAAAATACAGACGGTCAATTGACTTAGTCTCAAGCGTCGGCTTTAGATTCTGTGGATCAAAATAATCATACTCGATGGCATAACCAGGGCGCGTGATGTGTGCATTTTCAAGCCCTTTCATCGAGCGAATGAACGCCACTTGCACATCAAAAGGCAGGCTCGTTGAGATGCCATTTGGGTACAGCTCATGCGTGGTCAAGCCTTCAGGCTCAATAAAAATCTGATGGCTGTCTTTATCAGCAAAGCGGTGAATTTTATCTTCGATCGATGGGCAATAACGCGGGCCGACGCCTTCGATTTTACCGCTGAACATCGGACTGCGATCAAGATTATCGCGGATAATATCATGTGTGCGCTCGTTGGTATGCGTGATATAGCACGGGATTTGGCGCGGATGCATCGACACATCACCCATATAACTCATCACAGGCAGCGGTGTATCACCAGGTTGTTCAGTCATCACGCTAAAATCCACCGTGCGCGCATCGATACGCGCAGGCGTCCCTGTCTTGAGACGGCCCACAGGCAGCTGAAGCTCGCGCAAACGATCCGCCAAGCGAATCGCTGGCATATCCCCTGCTCGTCCACCGCTTTGGCTCTCAAGCCCGACATGGATCACCCCGCCCAAAAAAGTCCCCGAAGTCAGCACCACCGCTCGCGTATCAAAGCGCACACCCGTGGCTGTCACCACCGCCACCGCACGACCATTTTCGACGATGATGTCATCGACAGGCTGCTGAAACAGATCAAGACTTTCTTGATTTTCAAGCACATGGCGAATGGCGGCCTTGTATAATATGCGGTCAGCCTGCGCACGCGTGGCACGCACCGCCGCCCCTTTGCGACTGTTCAGCACGCGAAACTGAATGCCTGCCTTATCCGTCGCCAACGCCATCGCCCCACCCATCGCATCCACTTCACGCACCAAATGCGACTTACCGATACCGCCGATAGCAGGGTTGCAACTCATCTGACCCAGTGTTTCGATATTGTGCGTGATCAGCATGGTGGCAGCCCCCATGCGAGCCGCAGCCAATGCCGCTTCTGTGCCTGCATGACCGCCACCGACGACGATGACATCATATTTTTTTGGGAAGGTGTAGGTTGTGGTATAGCTCATGGTATGCCTGCAGATGATCTGTTGTAATATTTGTGCGAATTTATGCCAATAAGGAAAATGGCGACTATTTTAGCATAAATTCAGCGTTTTTAATATTGCTGTGTTATTTTTGCTTGGGTTTGGATTTTTTGCAATAAAATTTAGATCAAAGTTTTGATATTGATTGGTTTTTTTAAACCGATTATCAAAAAAAATCATCATCGCTAAGCTGTGTCTTTTTCTTAACTTTAATCATTTGAAAATCAAAAACCAAACTCAGTTTGTCAAAATCTTATCCAAAATATACAAATTTATCATTATAAAATTATAATATAAATCAATAAGTTATAAACTTTATGCAGAAATTTAAGAAAATTTATCGAAAAAGCATTTGACACCTGCCAAAATTTCTATATAATACGCACCACAACGAACGAACGAACACAGCAACACATTGTAGCGTGTTTGGTTCAAGACTTAAAATGTGATACCTTGACACAGTATCAATTTTCCAAATTGGAAAAGACATTTTAGGGTGGTTAGCTCAGTTGGTAGAGCATCTGCCTTACAAGCAGAGGGTCAGCGGTTCGATCCCGTTACCACCCACCACTATGCAGCGGTAGTTCAGTTGGTTAGAATACCGGCCTGTCACGCCGGGGGTCGCGGGTTCGAGCCCCGTCCGCTGCGCCACTATTCATCGCATTGCGATACTTTGAATCTCAAGTCTTTGGCTTGGGATTTTTTGTTTTTATGTCAAAAATTTTATAATTTATAGCATATCATATTTACATTCTGGTTTCGGTTGGTTACAATGTTGCAATCATTCACAACCAAAAGGAACTTGAAGATGAAGACCAAACCTACTTTTCTAGCCCTTGCACTATTCGGTGCGCTTTCAGTTGGCACTACTCATGCTGCACCGATGCTGCATACACTTGGCGATTACAGCTACGCCGCCAATCACGCCATCACCAATGCCTATCTTGAGATTGATGTTCAGGCTTTTGAAGATAATATCACCAATCTTAGACAGACCCTAGGTGAAGAGACGAAAATCTGCGCCGTTCTAAAAGGTGATGCATACGGTCATGGCATCGATCTGCTGATGCCAAGCGTCATCAAATTGGGCGTATCATGCATTGCCGTCACCAGTAACGAAGAAGCGCGTGTTGCGCGTGCGCATGGATATCAAGGCATCATCAATCGCGTTCGTATCGCAAGTGGTGACGAAGTTGAATCTGCGCTTGCGTACGATATTACCGAATTGGTGGGCAGCCTAGATCATGCCAAAACTTTGGATAATATTGCCAAAAAACATGGTAAAGTTATCAACTTCCACTTGGCACTGAATGCAGGCGGCATGGGTCGAAATGGTCTGGATGTAAGCAACAAAACAGGTCAAAAAGACGCCATCGCCATCACCAAGCTATCAAATCTGAACATGACAGGCATTATGACGCACTATGCTTTTGAAGATGAAGCATTTGTTCGCGAAAGCTTGGCGCAGTTCAATAAACAAACCGATTGGCTAATCAAAGCCGCCAAATTGGATCGCAAAAAATTAACCCTGCATACCGCCAATTCATTTGCTACCGCTTTGGTTCCTGAGAGCCGCTTGGATATGGTGCGCCCTGGTCGCTTGATGTATGGCGATCCTGTCGGCGGCGTTGAACTGCCATCAAAGCGAATCATGCAGTTCAAATCAAAAGTTGCCGCCGTGCATTTTTATCCAAAAGGCACAAAAATTGGCTATGATGGCACTTATGAATTGACACGCGATTCGTATCTTGCCAACTTACCCCTTGGCTTCTCTGATGGCTACCGTCGCATCTTTAGCAATAAAGGTCATGTACTCATCAACGGGCATCGCGCGCCTGTGGTTGGTAAAACTTCAATGAACACCACCATGGTCGATGTGACTGATATCATGGCAAAACAACCTGTGAAAATTAATGATGAAGTGGTGCTTTTTGGTAAGCAAGGCGATAGTGAAGTCACGCAAGCTGAGATTGAAGAATTAAACGGTGCACTGCTCGCCGATTTATATTCTGTTTGGGGTAATTCAAATCCGCGTCTGATTAAGCCATAACCAAACTTTAATCAAGCTTGATTGGCAAGCCCTTTTATGAACCATTGATCCTAGATTAATGGTTCATTTTTTATTTAAAGTTACCAAAAGCTGATTGTAAATTATTGATAATCTTTTGCTTAATCCGTAATTTTTTCACCTTCATACTTATAAAAATACAACATACCCTTTACTCAACGGATGCATTTGGTTACAATAACAAATTCTTTCACAACCAAAGGATCTGGATCATGAAGACCAAACCGACTTTATTATCGCTCGCCCTAACGGCACTACTATCTACCAGTGTGGTACAGGCTGCACCGATTTTGCAGACGCATGGTGATTATAGCCATGCCAATCACAGCAAGGCAAATGCGTATCTTGAGATTGATGTTCAAGCGTTTGAAGACAACATCACACGCCTACAAAACACCCTAAATGACGGCACAAAAATCTGCGCCATCATGAAAGCTGATGCCTATGGCAACGGCATTGATCTGTTGATGCCAAGCATCATCAAACTTGGCGTGCCATGCATCGGCATCGCAAGCAATGAAGAAGCTCGCGTGGCTCGTGCGCACGGCTACACAGGCGACATCATGCGTGTGCGTCTAGCCAGTGGTGATGAAGTCGAAGCGGCGCTTGAATATAATATGACCGAATTGACAGGCAGCCTTGAGCACGCCAAAACCCTAAGCGACATCGCCAAAAAACATGGCAAAACGCTAAACTTCCACTTGGCACTGAACGCAGGCGGCATGGATCGTAACGGCATCGATACTGATACCAAAACTGGCAAAAAAGACGCCGTCGCCATCACCAAATTACCAAATTTCAAGATCACTGGCATCATGACGCATTATGCCTTTGAAGATGAAGATTTCGTCCGTGAACGCCTTGCTAAGTTCAACGAACAAAGCGCATGGCTGATCAAAGCTGCTAAGCTTGATCGCAAGGAACTGACCCTACACACCGCCAACTCATTCTCAACCATTGCCGTACCCGAAAGCCATCTTGACATGGTGCGCCCTGGTGGTCTGATCTATGGTGACACCATCGATGCCAAGCCTGCTTATAAGCCGATCATGAGCTTTAAGACCAAAGTTGCTTCGGTGCAGTTTTATCCTGCTGGCACGACAGTTGGCTATGATGGTACGCATACTTTGACGCGCGATTCATACCTTGCCAACTTGCCATTCGGCTACTCTGATGGCTATCGCCGCGCCTTTACCAATAAAGGCATCGTGCTGATCGGTGGTATGCGCGCGCCTGTACTGGGTAAGACTTCAATGAACACCACCATGGTCGATGTCACCGACATCGTCGCCAAGCACCCTGTCAAAATCAACGATGAAGTGGTGATCTACGGCAGCCAAGGTGATGAGCGCATTACCCAAGCAGAAGTCGAAGAGATTAACGATGCCCTATTGGCGGATCTGTACACCATCTGGGGCAATTCAAACCCACGCTTAATTAAGCCATAATCCATTCTTATGATGAACCATTGATCCAAGTCAATGGTTCATTGCTTTTTGGTCAATCAATAAAGAGTAATACCTATGATCGTCCGTGATAAATCCAATAGTCTCAAACTGCTGTTCGTGTGGCATGGCACTGTCCTACCTAAGGTGCTGCCAGTGATTATCGGGATCATGTCACTGTCAATGGTTGCGTGGGCGTTGGCGCATTTTCGCTTGTATCATGTGCACAGCGTGCCTGCAGTGGGTTTTACACTGCTTGGCGTGGTGATTTCGATTTTTTTGGGATTTCGCAACAACGCCTGCTATGATCGCTGGTGGGAAGGTCGCAAGCTGTGGGGGGCGCTGATCGCCAACACGCGCCATTTTACGCGCGATACGCATTTTCTACCCCCTGCGGTGCGTGAGCAGCTACTGATGGATATGCTGCTGTTCGTCTCCCTATTGCGTGATCGCTTGCGCCAACAAAAAATTACACGCGCCCAGTTTACCTATCAAGCGATCGATAATACGCGCCTTGATGCCCTAGATACGCATTTTAATGCACCGCAAAAAGTGCTTGAAGCCATGCAAAAACAGCTGATCGATGCCGTCAATCAAGGACAAATCAGTGACATCATTTATACCAGCATTCATAAGCATCTGATCGAGATGGGCAGCATTCAGGCGGGCTGCGATCGCATTTTGAGCACGCCTTTGCCGTTTCCGTATTCAGTGCTGTTGCATCGCGCGGTGTATTGTTTTTGTTGGATTTTACCGTTTGGTCTTGAGTCGGTGATGGGGATTTGGACGCCGCTGTTGGTGGGATTTTTATCGTATCTACTCCTTGGATTGGATGAACTAAGCCAACAATTAGAAGAGCCATTTGGTAATGATGATCACGATTTGCCCTTGGATAC